>CALCPT010000643.1 GCA_937897265.1 uncultured Alcaligenaceae bacterium | reverse complement strand
GCGCCTCTTGGTACGGCAAAAAGTTTCATGGCAACTCGACCGCCAATGGTGAGCGCTACAACATGTATGGTATGACCGCCGCACACCCAACCTTACCCCTGCCCAGTTACGCGCGCGTCACGCGTGTCTCAACTGGCAAAAGCGTCGTCGTCAGGGTCAACGACCGAGGGCCCTTTTTAAACGACCGTGTGATTGATTTGTCGTATGTCGCCGCCTACAAACTGGGCATGCTTGGACCGGGCAGCGCCGAGGTTGTGGTTGAACGCATTACTCCTGACCAAATACGCAACTGGCAGTCGGCCCCCCCAGCGATAAATGTGGCGACGACAACTAGTGCGCCCTCACTAGCGGCCGCTGCCACTCCGGCTGCAGCAAACACAAACCCTGCCCCGCGCCAAACCGAGCTCGCCAACGATACCCCAACGACGACGCCCCTTACCTTGACTGCGGTGTCCGACTCAACTTCAGCGGCAGTACCAGCCAACGTTCCTTCACCGTTACCGCCCTTGGCTGCAGCCCCGTCCTACTCCGTATCATCGCCCCCAACCCCTAGCAGCGTCGCGACGCCTGCGAGCAGTACGCCGCCGACGCCAGGAAGCATGTATTTACAGCTTGGTGCCTTTTCTGATCTCAGCAAAGCGCGAGCGCTCGCTGCGCGCGTCTCAAACCAAATTCCAGCTGACCTAGGGGCAGCTGTGCGAGTCGAGCAAACCTTCAATAATCTGCATCGCGTCAGAATCGGACCCTTTGCGAGCCGAGAGGCGGCGGTGCAAGCCGTCAATCCGGTACAAACCTCAACGGGCGTAGCTCCAAGTTTGTCACCACCTTGAGAGCCAAACGATCTTACTGAGTGGGCTTGCGCGCGAGCGCACGAGCATAGAGCGTATCGCGAGGCAGGCCCGTGGCCTTTGCGGCGATACGCGCCGCGTCACGTACCGAAACAGACTCAAGCAAGGCATCTAGCCAGGCGTCAATCGCCACACCACCTTCGAGTTCGAGTTCAGCAT
Organism: uncultured Alcaligenaceae bacterium; assembly: GCA_937897265.1. GTDB lineage: Bacteria > Pseudomonadota > Gammaproteobacteria > Burkholderiales > Burkholderiaceae_B > Zwartia. The sequence goes on along the minus strand of CALCPT010000643.1, from coordinate 2,249 downwards.
TGGCTACCACTTCAGGCGCGGACACAATCACCACGTATTCACCCTGCTCACGATGCGAGTCTGCAGCGAGCCAAGCTGGCGCCTGAGCCATTGGCATGCTCGCGATCTCTTCAAAACGCTTGGTCAACTCGCGTGCAAAGGCGACCTGTCGGTCAGGCCCCAAAACCTCGAGCAGATCTTGTACGCTCGCAAGAATACGGTGCGGAGCCTCGTAAAACACCGTCGCTGCTGGCAGTTGCGTCCAGGTTCGAATCCAACGCTGGCGCGCCGCGGATTTGGTAGGCGCGAAGCCTGCAAACACAAAGCCTGGATGCGCATCCGTGGTGACGCCAGTCGCCATGAGGGCGGCAATCACCGCACTAGGTCCCGGTAGGGGAACGACCTTAAGTCCTGCTGCGTGGACCGCTTGAACGACACGCCCCCCCGGATCACTGACCGCTGGAGACCCCGCATCAGACACTAACGCCACTCGCTGACCTGCCTCTAAACGCTCGACAATCGCCGCCGCCGCGCTCGCTTCGTTGTGCCGATGCACAGCAATTAAGGGGGTCGAGATTCCCCACGCGTCCATGAGCGTACGGCTCGCCCGGGTATCTTCGGCCGCAATGACGTCTGCACGATCAAGTGCCTGCCAGGCGCGTAGGGTCAAGTCACCAAGATTGCCAATCGGCGTGGCGACAACATAGAGCGCATGGCTTGGCCAGGACTGTGCGTCTACGCGCTCTGCAACACGCTGCCAAGCGCCGGGCAACTCTTCAGGTAGGACAGGTTCGCTCATGATGCAACACGAAAGACATGAATTGTGGCAGTGTAGTCCGCCTGGCGGCACGGTGCCCAACGCCGCTTAACACCACACACGGCATGACCACCTACTCTTACCCCGTTCCCTGATGGCGATAAGGCAATCTCCCATGACATCCGATGCGTTTTCTCACAAGGCCTTGTTTTTGATTGCCCATCAGGCGCAACGTAAAGCCGTATTAGCACGCAAGCGTAAGCTCGCTAGATCAGCGCGCACCCAACCTTGTCCCGACAAGATCGCCCACGAGCCACGGCGCACGGTACGCCAGCAAACCGGCGACCACTTCGAACAGGCAGCCTGGCATTTGGTCCAGCAGGCCGGCTGCCAACTACTCGGTCGACAACTCGCGTGCCCGCTGGGTGAACTTGACCTGGTGGTGCGCGAAGGTGCCAACCTGGTGTTCATCGAGGTGCGGCAACGTGCCTCGGGGCGCTTTGGCGGCGCCGCGGCAAGTGTGTCAACAGCCAAACAACAACGCTTTTTGCGTGCTGCCTTATGGTGGCTACCCACACTCGTGCGCCGTCATTTTGGCCAGCGGATGCCAACCTATCGACTTGACGTCATTGCCTTTGAACCCGACGGGCCAGTCTGGTATCGCGATGCGGTTCGCCTACCTCAGGATAAGTGAGATAATTCAGCATTCATAGCTTTCGCGTACATCATGGATCTCGCCGCCAAACTGACCGCCCATTTCGAAGACAACATGGCTGCCACGCAGCGCAGCATGGAGGCTCTATCAGAGCCGCTCTTACTCGCCATTGACCTGTGCTTTGGCTGCGTCACCAACAACGCCAAAATGCTCGCGTGCGGTAATGGCGGCTCAGCGGCTGATGCGCAGCACTTCATCGCAGAATTGGTCGGTCGCTTCGAACGCGACCGCTTGCCGCTTGCTGGCGTAGCACTCAATACCGATACCTCAATTTTGACGGCGGTGGGCAACGACTATGGCTTCGATCAGGTCTTTGCGCGCCAAATCATGGCACTGGGTCAGCCAGGCGATGTGCTTGTCGCAATCTCGACGAGTGGCAACTCGACCAACGTGCAACTCGCCATTGAGGCGGCGCACGCGCGCGAAATGAAAGTGATTGCACTGACGGGCAAAGGCGGCGGCACCATCGGCAACTTACTGCTGCCCGGTGATATCCATCTGTGCGTCCCACACGAGCGCACCATGCGCATTCAAGAAGTTCATATTCTGCTGCTTCACCTGCTGTGCGATGGCATTGACACGTTATTACTCGGAGACCCCGCATGAGACTGCTTGCCCCTTTTATTCGCCCCGTAACGCTGTGCCTTGCCCTAGCCGGCGCAAGCGCTTTGCTGTCAGGCTGTGTCCCGCTAGTGGTTGGTGGCGCCGCAGCCACGACTGGTATTGTGGTGGTCGATCGGCGTACGGTTGGCCAACAAGTTGAAGACAAAACGATCGAGATCAAAGTCGCAAGTTCAA
>CALCPT010000642.1 GCA_937897265.1 uncultured Alcaligenaceae bacterium | reverse complement strand
AATTTTGAAAAAGAGTTGTTTATTCATGTCGCAGCACTTGAAGATCGCGCGGTACGCGCTGATGAAAAACGTATGAACGTTGCACGCGCAGCGGTCCGCGATCGTTTGTCGCAACTTGCGCCTCTACTGCTTAAAAATAAATACATGCTTGGCGAAGAGTTTTCGATGCTTGACGTTGCGATGGCACCGTTGCTTTGGCGCTTAGATCACTACGGTATCGAATTGCCAAAAACAGCAGCCCCTATTCAAAAATACGGCGAGCGTATTTTCTCGCGCCCAGCCTACATTGAGGCGCTGACGCCCTCTGAAAAAGTGATGCGCCGTTAATTAAGTCTCGCTATGGCCGAAACCTCTACTAAACCGTACATGATTCGTGCACTGCACGAGTGGTGTACTGATAACGGGTACACGCCGCACATCGTTGTACGCGTGGATCAAAATACGATGGTGCCACCGGCCCATATCCGGGATGGCCAGATCACGCTCAACATTGGCATGATGGCAACCAAGGGCTTAGTCTTAGGCAACGACAGCATCGAGTTTCAGGCACGCTTTAATGGCGTGACTGAGAACCTCTATGTCCCTGTTGGCGCAGTGACAGCCCTATACGCGCGCGAAACAGGTGCCGGCATGGGCTTTGAAGTGGAAGAGCCGAATACTGACTCGACACCGGCCACGAACGCCTCGACGGCTGGTTTTGCAGGTGGTGCGACAACCCAAAGGCCTGAGGCAGCGCATACTGAGGTAGATGCCAACCCAAGCCCAGAGGCTCCTGACCCCAAACGGCCTAAACTCACAATCGTGAAATAACCCCATTGGACACCAACAAAACTCGTTTGCCATAATTCATTTATAATTCGGCGCTCTGTTGTTAGTTGTCGCTAACACGAGCGTGTATTAAATTGCCGGAGTAGCTCAGTTGGTAGAGCAGCTCACTTGTAATGAGAAGGTCGAGGGTTCGATTCCTTTCTCCGGCACCAGTTAAAGCAAAGGCCTCTAAGCATCAATGCTCCGAGGCCTTTTGTTTTTAGCAGTGTTGTTTACCTGACGATGACAAGCAGGTGCAGACGAATATAAGCATCGTCAGAACCGGCTTGCCGGGGTCAACCACATCACACAGTTTAGCGAGAGGATAGATGAAGTTCTGTCGCCGGCTAAGGCGTTGTACGCGTTGTTTTAGCGAGCTTTGTCCAAGGCAAATCGGCCGGGTCAGCGGCCATCGGCCCGGCCGCTTTGGCTACCAAAATGTGCGAGGAAATCGGTGTGAAATCGGCCCGAAAATGATTTGAGCTTTTGACGACCAAGACTTTCATGGTTTCGGGGTGCACGCCCAGCATCCGAAACAGTTCACGATCAAGCAACTGTTTTTTTCCACTAGCAACAGCAACCAATACACCTTCGATTTCGAGTAGGGCACAGGAGCCTAATGCGATGCTCGAGCCAGTCATCATTGGCCCTTTAAGGGTGACTTTGCCATCGGATAGCGCTTTGACTTTGAAAGTGCCTTGCACCGGAGCATCACTAAGCTGCCCAGTAAAGGTCGGCACCGCTGTTCCGATCGCCGTAGTGATCGAAGCCCCTAACCCCGCCTCATGCGCCATGGTTGCGGCGGCGCTATCAAACAACAACCCGAGCGCCACTTTGCCGGGCAAACGCTTGCCGGCCCCCTTTTCAAGTAACGCCCGCAACAAGCCTGTGGTGTTGCTATCACCTCCGGCACCAGGATTATCTTGTGTATCCGCGATCACCACCGGTTTCTCGTTCGTTTCACCCAGCAACAAAGCCCGCTCGACCGCGTCGCGCGCTGAGAACATTTCGAGTTTCCACTGCGTGGGTTCACTCACTTGTTTGTACAGCCGTTGAACCGCAGCCTCAGCGCGATCACCATAGCCCCACACCATAGGCGCACACTCAGCAATATCTGAAGCCGGAAACGCCATACAAAAGCTCAGGCAGGTGTCAAACTCGCGATCAAGATCAAACATCTCTTCGTAGCGCGACTTGGCCGGCTCGAGCCACGTGCTTTGTGCATTCAATGGGATCAGATAGGGCAGGCGGTGGTACGCCATCGGCTCTTTACTGCCACGCTTGATACGTCGCTTCAATAATGTCGCGGCAAGCTGGCCAGTCTTCGCCATATCCACATGAGGGTAGGTACGGTACGCGGCCAAGGCATCCGCCTCGGCGAGCATGCGGTGTGTCACATTGGCGTGCAGATCTAAGCTCGCAACAATCGGTAAGTGCGGACCAACGATCGCACGTATGCGCGCGATTAACTCACCCTCGGTGTCGTCCACATGCTCGGCAACGGCGGCACCATGCAAGTCAAGATAGACGGCGTCAAAACCACCCTTGCGTATGCCGGCCAAAATTGAATCGCTGATTCGCTCAAACGCATCACTTGTGACGTGTGCTGATGGAATCGCGCCACACCAAGACCCAGGCACCAGTTGCCAGCCTTCTAGACGGGCCGCCTCAATAAAACCCCCGATGGGGATATTGACCGCACGTAAGCTATCGAGCATCGGTTGGCCTTCAATGAAGGCCGGAAACGACTCACCTCGA
>CALCPT010000641.1 GCA_937897265.1 uncultured Alcaligenaceae bacterium | reverse complement strand
AGACACTCTTTCCCTACACGACGCTCTTCCGATCTTGCTTTATCACGCCGATCTCTTCGGTATCCCCGTGGCGCGAGTCGGTGCGGTGTTAATCGTGGTCGCTGCTATTTTGACGGTCTGGTCGATGCTGTATTACCTGCGTCGCGCCTGGCCCGTGATTCTCGAAAAAACCACTTAATTCGACCCTTAGAGACCTTCTTGCCTCTCTTTGCTCTCTGATCATCTACAAGATTGACTCAGATCCTAAAAGCAATCGTAACAAGCGCGCTAACGGCGTCACAAAGAGTCAAACCTCAGGCATTCGAAAGCGCCTAAGGGGGCTCTTTACCAGTACGTTGCGTGGTGTACGTAACGTTCGAGATGTCTTGCGCGGATTTGATCTAGATCAATACGCCAAAGATTGCGAGAAATTACGATTTGGGCATGAAGCCTAGATTGAGTTCCAGTTCGCAGACATCCAACCATTCGCAGGCCACGGTTGACGAGGTTGCCAATCAGTCAGTCGCGCAGCGTCGCCGAGGGTTGGTGCGCTTGGGGTTGGCCTGGCTTGCGATGATGCAAGTGATGATGTTTGCCTTGCCCGGGTATCTTCGGCATGAGGCAGGCGGTCAAGACAGCCTTGAAGTGCTCGACTGGGCCATCTTCTTGATGAACTGGGCAAGTCTGACGCTCACAATCCCGGTAATTCTGTACTCGGCCTGGCCAATTTGGTTGGGTTGCGCCCGTGCGTGGTCAGCGCGTCGAATCACCATGGATGTGCCCGTTGGCATCAGTATGCTTGCGGCGTTTATCCCGAGTGTGCTGGCGACCTTTAAAGGCTCGGGCGAAGTCTACTTTGATTCAATCACGATGTTTGTCGCGTTTTTGCTGACTGCGCGTTACGTCGAGCAACGTGCCAGCCTGGTTGACTCTGGCGCGTCTATCGAAGCAAATTTATTGAGCTTTAGTTTGCCGCTATTGACTCAGGCTAACCGCGTCGCGACTCTGTTTGTGCTCATCCAACTCACGATGGCCGCTGTGATAGCTGCATTTTGGTGGGTAATCGAACCCGCACAGGCGTGGTCCGTTTTGGTGTCGTTGCTCGTGATGAGTTGTCCTTGCGCACTGTCTTTGGCCGCGCCGGTGTCGTTGGCTGCATTGCAGGTGAATTTGGCACTTGCTGAACCTTTGCCCGCGGCTGAGCGAGAGGCCTTGCTGACTCACACCGCGCGCATCACGCGCCAAAATCTTTATGGTGCGTTGGCTTGGCACGTATTAACAATGCCCCTGGCTGCAATGGGGTGGGTGACGCCTTGGTTGGCTGCGCTGTCGATGCTGTTGTCGTCGTTGGCAGTGGTGCTCAATGCTTGGCGTCTGTACCGACCTAGGCGGGCAGGGCTGAGTCGTGCGGTTGGTGTGTTGACACAAAATCAACACCTTCAGGCCTAGCACAACACCTATGGAAATCCTCTATCTCCTGTTGCCCCTGTCGCTGGCCATCGTTGCCTTGATTGGTGCCATGTTGTGGTGGGCTGTTTTTTCAGGGCAATACGACGATGCAGAGCAGGCCGGACTTTCTATTTTGCAAGACGACGATCACACGGTTAGTTGATACAGATCAAAGCCGACATCAGCCGCTCTTGGCATGATGTCACGATCAAGATTCATGAGACACGAGGCTCCAATCATGACAAGCACTACGGCAGTCAAAACAGAAAATTTTAATTATGGTGTGGTCAGGCAATTTGCCGTGATGACTGTCGTATGGGGCGTTGTGGGCATGTTGGTCGGAGTGGTGTTAGCCGCGCAGCTAATGTGGCCGCAACTGAACTTTGATATACCGTGGCTGACTTACGGACGCCTACGACCATTGCACACCAACGCCGTGATCTTTGCCTTTGGCGGCAGTGCGCTCTTTGCGGCCTCGTATTACGTGGTGCAACGCACTTGTCAGGCGCGGTTATTCTGCGCTCCGCTTGCAGCATTTACGTTTTGGGGTTGGCAGCTGGTCATCGTTGCCGCAGCCGTCACGTTACCTCTGGGTATCACCACCAGTAAAGAATATGCCGAGCTTGAATGGCCAATCGACATCTTAATTACACTTGTGTGGGTTGCCTACGCAGTGGTGTTTTTTGGCACCATCGTCAAGCGGAAGGTCAAGCATATTTATGTGGCCAATTGGTTTTTTGGTTCATACATTTTGACTATTGCGATTTTGCATATCGTGAACAACATCGAAATGCCCGTGTCCCTTTGGAAGTCTTACTCTGCCTACGCTGGCGTGCAAGATGCGATGGTGCAGTGGTGGTACGGGCATAACGCGGTGGGTTTTTTCTTGACCACCAGTTTTCTAGGCATGATGTATTACTTTATACCCAAGCAAGCAGAGCGCCCTATTTATTCGTATCGCTTGTCGATCGTGCACTTCTGGGCCCTGGCGTTCACCTACATGTGGGCCGGCCCGCATCACCTCTTGTACACCTCGCTGCCCGACTGGACTCAATCCTTGGGTATGGTGTTTTCGTTGATTCTGTTAGCGCCGTCTTGGGGCGGGATGATTAACGGGATCATGACGCTCTCTGGTGCTTGGTACAAGTTGCGCACCGATCCAATCCTGAAATTCATGGTCGTCTCGCTGTCGTTTTACGGGATGTCAACCTTTGAAGGATCGATGATGTCGATCCGTACGGTCAATGCCCTGTCGCATTACACCGATTGGACGGTCGGACATGTACATTCAGGCGCGCTAGGCTGGGTCGCCATGATCACCTTTGGCATGCTGTATTACCTCATCCCCAGGCTCTGGGGGCGCGAAAAAATGTATAGCGTCAAACTCATTGAGGTGCACTTCTGGATCGCAACAATCGGGGTGGTGTTGTATATCGCCGCGATGTGGATTGCGGGTGTGATGCAAGGTTTGATGTGGCGTGCCACTGAAGTTGATGGCTCTTTGACCTATAGCTTCGTTGAATCCGTCAAATCGACCGCGCCGTTTTACTTTATCCGGTTGTTGGGCGGGTTGCTTTACCTCAGCGGCATGCTGTTGATGGCCTACAACGTGTTCAAAACGGTCGTCGGACAAACCGCGGTGAATCCGGTGGTGCCAGGCGCCACCCTTTCAACCCCTCAATTATCTAGCTTGGCACAGGCCTGAGGAGCACATCATGGCACAAGAAAAAACCCCTTTCTTCTCGCACGAAACGCTAGAAAAAAATATTGGTCTGATGATCATCTGCAGTATTTTGGTTGTGATGTTTGCCGGGTTAGTGCAGATTGTTCCGCTATTTTTTCAGCACTCAACCACCAAACCGACTGCGGGTGTCGAACCCTACGATGCCGTGCGTTTGATGGGTCGCGATCTCTACATTCGTGAAGGCTGTGTTGGCTGTCATTCGCAGCAAATTAGAATGTTGCGCGCCGAAGTACAACGTTATGGTCCGTACTCCGTTGCCGGTGAATCCGTTTTTGATCATCCGTTTTTATGGGGATCAAAGCGTACGGGTCCTGACCTGGCACGCGTCGGCGAGCAGATCGGAAGAGCGTCGTGTAGGGAAAGAGTGTCTTCGCCTGTGTAGATC
>CALCPT010000640.1 GCA_937897265.1 uncultured Alcaligenaceae bacterium | reverse complement strand
CGGCTGACAACGCTCAAGCCAAGTCAGAGCTCACCGCAAAAGCCGATGGCGTGTCTTTGAAACCCTTTTTGAGTAAGACCGTAAGCGTTTTGACTCAGGGCATTAAATTAGGGGTGTCGCTTGCCATCAAGGGTTCGCTAAAAATTGCCAAATTTACCGCTGTCGCAGCGCTGAAGGTGGGGAAAGCGTTTGTTGCGGCTGTTAAAACAGCGAGTGAAAATAAAAAAACTGCTGAGGCGCAAGGCGCGCAACCTAAGGCGCTTGCTAAACGCTCACCGGCCAAGGTCAGCGAGCTGAAAGAGGCGCAAAGAAATCTAGCGCTTGCGATTCGAGACGGTAAAGCCACAATTGAAAAGCAACGGGCTCTTCAAAAAGACCGTCGAGAGATTGCAGCACTTGAACGCCGTGCCAAGGCGCTTAAGCAAGAGGATGTTTCACCCGCTAAAAAGCCTAATCAGGATTACACAAATTTTGAGAATAGCGGGTCTACCTTGAGCGCGAACGCGAACTTGAGTGCTAAAGATAAGCAAGATATTGCCGAGCTCGAAAGGCGTTTGAATGCGTTAAAAAAACCGTAGGAAACGCCCGCAGACAAACTAAGCCCCGAAGATCGCTTCAAGGTCGGCATCCTCTGTGCCTGGCTCAAGCTTTAAGCTTTTTTCAATATGCTCAAGATGTTCAAGCATGAGGGTTTGTGCGCGAGTCAGGTCGCGATGCGAGATCGCGTCGATGATTTGCGAGTGTTCATCCGCCCGGCAACTCGATGACGTGGGAGCGTCATACAACACAATGATCAGGCAGGTGAGCGTCGAGAGCTCGCGCATGGTGCGTGTGAGCGCAGAGTTTCCGGCCAGTTCGGCTAGCAACATATGAAACTCACCCGAGAGCCTGACAATGGCGCGTTGGTCGTTGCGGCGCCTAGCGTCAAACTCAAGCTCTTGATGTTGGCGTAAACGTTCAGTGCGCTCGGGTGTCAGGCGCTCGATTAATAGTCTGAGTACATCGGGTTCAATCAGACGTCTTGCTTCAAACACATCAAGCGCCTGCTCGATTGAAGGCTTTGCGACATAGGCACCACGTTGCGGGTATAGCTCGACGATCTGTTCGTGAGCCAGACGAGCTAATACTTCACGTACGCGCGCGCGACTGACCTTGAAGATTTCTGCCAAGCGCTCTTCGACCAATTTGGTACCGGGTCGAAGACGGTGCTCGACAATCGCGAGGTAGATTTTTTCGTAGATTTCGTCTTGAATGTTTTCACGCTCTAGACGCGCTACGACTTTGGATTTACGCGGGGCAGCCATCGTTGTACTCTGTTGTGGTGCGCGAACTGTGATTGCCCGCTACCATTGGTAAAGTTGACCCCAGCCTTTGATTTGCGCCGGATCAAGTTTCAGTTTAGTCAGGGCACCCCAAATGGTTGTGCTCACTGTGTCTAGTAGTGGCACGCCAGTGACCTTTTCGATCTGCTCAGCAAGTTGTGCCGCATGTAAGTTGGTGCAATAGGTGCTCACCGCCTGAGCGTCAGAGGAGCAGGTTTGAATGATCATGTCTTCAAGTCGTGCTGGGTCGACCAAAGCAAAATCATGGTTCACACGAATGTTTTCGTGAAGCTCTGCGACCACCGTGATGCCAATCGAACGATAGTTGGCAATGATGCGGTTTTGCACATCTTCGGTGTACGGGGACACTAGGGCTAGGCGAGTGATGCCCTTGCGTTTGAGCAAGGCGTTCAGAGACAAAATCGCCGTTGAAGCAGGAATGCCAGTGCGTTCGGTGATGCGCTCGCACAAGCGCTCATCGGTGTCGAACCCAAGCCAACCCGAAGAGGTACCGCTCCAGGTAATGATGTCGACTTCAGCGTCGGCGAGCATTTCGGCCGCCAACAGTATTTTGCTGTCGTCAAACTGGCCTAAAGCTTGCGATGACAAGGCGATTTCGGTGACCTTAAAGCGTGCGAAATGTGCGCTCGCATTCGGAATTAGAGCCACGATAGCGCTGGTTAAGGGTTCGAGGGCGGTGTTCGAAGAGGGTGTGAGTACCCCAACTCTTGGAAAATTGCGCATAAAGTGAACCCCAAATGATCATAAAAAATAAAAATTCAGTGTAAACCATTGCCTCAAAACATAAATTGTCAACTATGATGTTGACAATAATTTTTAAAAAATTTGGCACGTAATTTGCTAAGCTGAGACAACTCCTGCGAATTTGCTTGTTCATTGGTGGTTCGCAGTGCATTGCTGGTTGATTTTTTGACTGCTGTGAGCAATTTGTATGCACTCTTGTTAACATTATTCCCAACAATGGTGCATTAAGCATGGTTTTGGTGCGTGAGCTAGCCAAAAAAACAGAGATGGGGTTTGATTGTGGACGCATTAGATTTAGTGATTCGCCGCGCACGAGTGGCTACAGCGGCAGATACCTTTGATAGCGACATTGGCATCAAAGATGGTGTGGTGGTGATGTTGGGTAAAAACTTACCCAAAGCCACCAAAGAAATCGACGCCGCTGGTCGCGTGGTAACCCCCGGCGGGATTGATGGCCACTGCCACCTTGACCAACCTATGCCGCCGCCAGCCAAAATGGCCGATAACTTTGATACAGGCACGCGTTCCGCTGCCTGTGGTGGCACGACAACCGTTATCCCCTTTGCCTCGCAGGTCAAAGGGCAATCGATTCTTGCGGCGGTCGATGACTATCATCAACGTGCTAACGGTCAAGCGCACATTGATTATTCTTTTCATCTGATCGTTAGTGATCCAACCCCCGACGTTTTGCAAAATGAACTCCCTGCCTTGATCCGTGAAGGCTATAGCTCGTTCAAGATCTACATGACCTACGACGACTTAAAGCTCGACGATGGTCAGATTTTGGACGTGCTGTCGGTTGCGCGTACGCATGGCGCGACGGCGATGATTCACGCAGAAAACTCTGACTGTATTGAATGGCTTACGCGCAGGCTTGAGGCGGCGGGTCAAACCGCACCACGGTTTCATGCCCATTCGCGCCCGATGTTGGTTGAACGCGAGGCCACGCATCGGGCAATCGCCTTGTCGGAGCTGGTGGATGTACCGATTTTGATCGTGCACGTGTCGGGTCGCGAAGCGGTTGAGCAGATTCGCTGGGGGCGGGCGCATGGTCTGAAGATCTTGGCCGAAACCTGTCCACAATATCTATTCTTAACGGCTGCAGATCTAGGGCTGGATGATAGCTATCTGGGTGCGAAGTGCGTTTGCAGCCCACCGCCACGCGACGAGGCTAATCAAGAGGTGATCTGGGACGGGTTGAACGACGGTTTATTTACTGTGTTTTCGTCTGATCATGCGCCTTTTAATTACGATAGCCCAGAGGGTAAAAAACCTGAGGGTAAAGAAGTTGACTTCAAATACATTCCCAACGGAATCCCCGGCTTAGAGACGCGTATGCCTCTGTTGTATTCAGAGGGCGTGTTGGGCGGGCGCATTACTTTGTCAAAATTTGTTGAACTGACCTCCACCAACGCCGCGAAAGCGTATGGTTTGCATCCGCGTAAAGGAACGATTGCCATTGGAAGTGAGA
>CALCPT010000639.1 GCA_937897265.1 uncultured Alcaligenaceae bacterium | reverse complement strand
TCTTCCGATCTCGGCTGGCCGGAGCGCCGTGAATGACGCGTTTGGCGGTGTGCTGGCCAACACCTGGATGCACTGCGGTCCGTTGATGGTCGACTCTGACAAAATGTCAAAGTCGCTCGGCAATTTTCGTACGATTCGTCAAACCATAGGGGCTAGCGCTGATCTACCTGGTCATGACGCCCAGTCTGCACAGTATCAGGTCAACCCTCGCGAAGCCGAGATGTTGCGCTTCTTTATCGTGCGTAATCACTACCGCAGTGCGCAAAACTATGCGCCAGATAATTTAATCGACGCGCAGCAGTCGCTTGATCGTTTATACCAAACCCTGCAAAACATCCCCGTCAGTGGTTCGGCCAGTATTGACTGGTCAAATCCAGCGGCGCAAGCCTTTAAGGTGGCGATGGACGACGACTTTAATTCTGCCGGGGCGGTCGCTGCGTTATTTGACTTGGCCAGCCAAGCCAATCGCAGCCAAGACGCAAGTGTCTGCTTGCAACTTAAGGCACTCGCTGCGTTGTTAGGCTTGTTACAGCAAGATCCAAAAGTGTATTTTCAAAGTGCCACGCGTTACACCCGCCGTGCACTCGAGCAAGCCAGCGCAGCCACCATCGATGCGGGTGCTGCGGCTTCACAAGAGTCAAGCGGTGCGTTGACCGAGCGGCAGATCGAAGAGCACATTGCTGCGCGCGCGCTAGCCAAGCAGCAAAAAAACTTTGCCGAGTCTGACCGTATCCGTGCAACACTCAAAGCTGCAGGAATCGAGCTTGATGACAAGCCCGGTGGCCTGACCCAGTGGCGACGTGCGTAAGGTCAACGATCATGGCAACGACGACAACAAAGACCGTTAAAAAAGCTGTAGCTAAGACGGCGGCTAAGCCGAAGGCTAAAACGGTCAAAAAAGCTATTGCACCAAAAGCTAAGGCGGTTGCGAAAACCGCTCAGTCGAAAGCCAAAGCTGCGGCGAATAGTGTTGCCATGGCCGTGCCAGTTTCAGCAACACAGACAGCGAAGCCCGACTATTGGGATGACGCGCTGGTACAGCTCGTGAAACGCGATCGTATTCTCAAGAAAATCATTCCGCGGTTTCCGGATATTTGGTTAACCACGCGTGGCAACCCTTTCATTACTCTGGCACGCTCAATCTGTGGCCAACAAATTTCGGTCAAGGCCGCCGAATCCGTTTGGCAACGCGTGCTGCTTGAGTGTGGCAAGCGACCCACGCCCGCCTCAGTACAAAAGGCTGGGCTCGAGCGCTTGCGTGCGGCTGGTTTGTCTGCGCGTAAGGCTGAATATATTCTTGATCTGTCAACGCACTTTAGCGATAAGCTTGTGCAGCCCGCTAAGTGGGCGCGCATGCCAGACGAAGAGATCATCGAAGAGCTCACCGCGATTCGTGGCATCGGGCGCTGGACAGCTGAGATGTTTTTGATTTTTAATCTGCAGCGCCCCGATGTCTTGCCGCTTGATGATGTCGGTTTATTGAACGCAATATCGTTACACTACTTCAGTGGCGAACCCGTGTCTCGTTTCGAGGCGCGTGAAGTGGCACAGGGTTGGCAGCCCTTTAGAACTGTCGCGACTTGGTACTTGTGGCGTAGTCTCGATCCAGTTCCGGTCGAGTACTAAATACGTCACCCCACAGGGCAAATGAATATGCGTAATACCTACTTAGATTTTGAACAACCGCTAGGTGAACTCGAGGGTAAGATCGAGCAGCTGCGCTATGTGCAGGCAGACTCAGCGGTGGATATTTCTGAAGAGATTAGTCGTCTGCAACAAAAAAGCCAGACGCTGACTAAAGATATCTATTCGAAGTTAACGCCCTGGCAAACTTCGATGGTGGCTCGTCATCCTCAGCGTCCCTATACGCTGGATTATGTGCGCGAAATTTTTACCGACTTCCACGAACTGCATGGCGATCGGATGTATGCTGACGATTTGTCGATTGTCGGTGGAATGGCGCGCTTTAATGGTACGCCCTGCATGGTGCTCGGTCACCAAAAGGGTCGCGATACCAAAGAGCGCGCAGCGCGCAATTTTGGGATGCCTCGCCCCGAAGGCTACCGCAAGGCGATGCGTCTGATGCGTCTGGCCGAAAAATTTAATTTACCCGTCTTCACCTTTGTCGACACCCCCGGGGCCTATCCCGGCATTGGCGCCGAAGAGCGCGGTCAGTCAGAAGCGATTGGTCATAACCTCTATGCGATGGCCGAACTTAAAGTGCCAATTATCTCAACCATTATTGGTGAGGGTGGTTCGGGCGGTGCACTGGCGATCGCTGTCGGTAACGTGGTCATGATGTTGCAGTATTCAACCTATTCGGTTATCTCGCCCGAAGGGTGTGCCTCAATTTTGTGGCGTAGTGCTGATAAAGCGTCTGAGGCTGCAGCCGCGCTAGCCATTACCGCTGATCGTTTAAAAGAGTTTGGTTTGATCGATCGAGTGGTCAATGAACCCATCGGTGGTGCCCATCGCGATCCACGCGTGATGGCGCGTTTGTTACGTCGTTCGTTGGGTGATGCGTTACGGCAATTGTCTGGCATGACGCCTCAGCAACTGATCGATCATCGCCTCGAGCGTTTATTGTCGTACGGACGTTTTCAAGAAGTTCGCGCTTAAGGTTTGGCTCGCGTCATGGACGCTTCGCCTTCTAACCTCAAGGCTTTGTTCACCAAAGCCTTGGCGCCGTTGGCACCCGAGGCACCTCTTGCAGTCGCGTTAAGTGGGGGCGCTGATTCAGTTGCCCTGGCGCTGATCGCCGCAGAGTATTGCGCTCAGACCAAACGCTCACTCTATTTTTTTCACATCCATCACGGCCTGATGGCTCAGGCTGATGCTTGGGTTGCGCACTTGCATAAGTTCTCGCAAGACTTAAACATCCCTCTACAGGTGCGTCATGTGCAAGTGGATTTGGCCGCGGGCCTAGGCATGGAGGGTGCTGCGCGTGACGCGCGTTACCTCGCCCTAGCGCGGTTGTGCCACGAGCATGGCGTGGCGGCATTGCTGCTAGCTCACCATCGGCAAGATCAAGCCGAAACAGTATTGTTGCGACTATTGCGCGGTACCGGCGTGTCTGGGCTTGCCGCGATGCGGGCCGACGTGCAGCGCGGTGGTATGCGGCTGCTAAGACCTTGGCTTGATATTGAGCGGGCTGAGTTACTGGCTGTTGCGCAGGCTTACGAGCAGCGCACAGGCTGGGCGGCAGTCCAAGATCCCAGTAATCACGACCCTACCTATGCTCGCGGAGCCTTGCGCAGTGCGCTGGCGCCGGTGCTAAACACCTATTGGCCCGCGTGGTGTCAAACACTGGTGCGTCATGCCAAACAGGCTGGCGAAGCCAATGAGGTGCTGGCCGAGGTCGCCGCGCTTGATTTGGCGGCCCTGAGCGTCGATCCAGTGGATCAAAGTTTTAGCTTATTCGCTTGGCGAGCACTCAGCGCGGCTCGCCAAGCGTTGGTGGTGCGCCATTGGTTGCAAGAGCAGGGCGTTGCCATGCCGGGCGAGCGTCGTTTAGCCGAGTTGCTGCGTCAGTTAGATCGGAAGAGCGTCGTGTAGGGAAA
>CALCPT010000638.1 GCA_937897265.1 uncultured Alcaligenaceae bacterium | reverse complement strand
GGCATTGATAGCCGAGTTGTGACAAAGAACGATACGATCATATCGATGCGGCCGCCAAAATAGCCGGCAAGCATGCCCATGGTGCAGCCAATCAAACCCGAGATGACTGCAACGCTTGCACCGATCAGTAAAGAAATGCGCGCACCATAAAACAGGCGCGACAAGTAATCACGACCAAGTTGATCGGTACCAAGCGGATGCAGCCAGGTACCTTGTTCGTACCAAACTGGTGGCACGGTACGGTAGGTCAGATCTTGAAAATAGGGATCGTGTGGCGACAGCCATGGTGCAAATATGGCCATACAAAAAATGATCAGTAGCAGCCCGCAGCCAACGTAAAGCGCTTTGTTATTTTTCACGTTAAGCCACCTAATGCGAGGTGTTGGGTCAGATGTTTGCTTTGAAAAAATTTGAAACTATGCTGCATCTCAAGCCACCCGAATGCGTGGATCAAGCCAGGCGTTGGCGATATCAGACGCCAACGTGAGCAAGATATAAATCACAGAGAGCAACAGCACAATAATCTGCGTCACTGGGTAGTCTTTAAACGTAATGCTTTGGTAGGCCAAATAGCCTAGACCATCAAGCGCAAAAATTGTTTCGATGACGATTGATCCGCCCAGCAAAAAACCGAGTTGCACAGCGGCTAACGCCACTACCGGTACGATCGCGTTACGTAACGCATGTTTAAAAATCACTGTGTGAGTGGGCAATCCCTTGGCGCGCGCAGTGCGAATGTAGTCGGCGCTGAGCACTTCGATCATGCCAGCACGAATCAAGCGCATAAACGCCGGCGCGGCGTAATAGCCTAAGGTGATCGCCGGCATCACGAAGTGTTGCCAGGTACCGCTTCCAGACACTGGCAACAGACGCCACGAAATTGAAAACAGCATGATCAGAATCAGGGCGAAGAAAAAATTGGGCATGGCCTGACCGACCACTGCGACGGCTAAGCACAGGCGATCGATCCAGCTATTTTTGTATATTGCAGCTAAAACGCCTAGCGGCACTGAAATCACCAAGGCAACAGCTAAGGCATACAAAGCCAACAGAAGGGTGGTTTCGAGTTTGCTAAAAATTAAGGGCGCGACGTCTGTTTTAAAGTACATCGAGACACCCAAGTTGCCTTGAAGCAATTTCAGCAACCAGTCGCCATACTGCACGATCAAGGGTCTATCAAACCCGTAGGTTTTTCGGATGAGATCAATGTCGGCTTGGCGAGCGCCTTCGCCTGCAATGGCAAGCGCCGGATCGCCCGAGAGGTATAGCAACATGTAGGCAATGACGGAGACGGTGAGAGCCACCAACACCGCCAAGCCTAGACGTTTTAACAGATATGCAAACATTGTTGTTTACTTCCAGCTCATGTCCCAGAACCGTACGAGCTCATCGTGATATGGTTTGAAATTCACGTCTTTATTCGCAACGTAATAGACAGGGACTGACCACAAGGGCAGCGCGTACGCTTTTTCAGAGATGATGACTAGCGCTTGGTTGTAAACCTTTTTACGTTCGTCTGGATCAACCGTATTGTCGCCCTTGTTCAACAAGGCAATCACTTCAGCGTCGCGGCTCACGTCGTCACTGCCGCCACCAAAATAGACGGGCGTCGAGGCCGAAACGTCATTGACTAAGTTCGACCCCCAGGTCTGATGCGTGAGCGCAGTTTTGTTTGCGCGTGCCAAATCTCGCATTGCGGCGTACTGCATAAAACCTAGCTTGGCTTTAATGCCAACAGCCTGAAGGTAGTTGATCATGGCTTCAGTTTGTTGGCGCTCTCTGTACGAAAAGATGTCAAGACTAAAGCCGTTTGGGTAGCCGGCCTCGGCCAAGAGTTTAGATCGGAAGAGCGTC
>CALCPT010000637.1 GCA_937897265.1 uncultured Alcaligenaceae bacterium | reverse complement strand
AGCCGAAAATGTTCCGGCAACTGGTTCAAGGCCTCAAGAACTGTCGCGAGCCCTTTGCGTAACGGGTTACGCGCCACCAGCAGGCATCCGATATCGTCTTGCGCCCAACCCAAGGTCGTACGTATTTGTGAGCGCAACACTGGATCAACCGCCACAGTAGTTGCTCCGGGCGCGATCGTAGCCACAACGAGTTGCTCGCCATACGCGTCGTGTATTCGCTCTTTGAGCCAGTGCGACACGGCGACAACGCGCGATCCCGTTTTGACACGCATCGCTGCTGCCTCAAGCGACAAATACGCAACATTACTGGGTTGCAAATAGACCAACAAGCGTCGCAAGGCGCCAATACCACTTAAACGACGATAACGAATCGGGGCGACATGAATCACATGGATATGACCCGCACCGCCGTTCATATGCGAGTGCACGATATCAAAGTTGTCGCGCGTGAGACGCTTCGCCTGGCGCGCAAAATGCCATACACGCAGCCAACTTGGCCATTTTCGATTGACCGTCACTCTAATCTGTTTAACCGGCAGATCGTGTTCAAAATCATGCGCAATCACGGTCACATCATGGCGCTGGCACAACTCCTCGAACAAATTGACGCCATAGGCCTCAGCACCGCCAAAGCGGCGGCCAAAGCGATCAATTAAAAGTGCGATCCGCAAGCGTTCAGGCACGGCGACGGTTCTCGTGTTGGCTCAAGCATTGAAACAAAAAACGAACTAAAGGCGTTGTACGCCAGATTCCAACCCGCGGCAGCGCATAGAAATCATCTGAAACATCTGCCAACCCTCGCGCTGTAGTCGTCGCGTTGGTATAGCCCGCTTCCTGAACTAAGCGCTGGTGTTGAGGCTCAAAATCACCATAGGGATAGCAAAAGGCAGTGACCTCTGAGCCAAGCATTTCAGACAGAACCAAGCGAGAGCGCGTCAATTGCTCTCGAGCCGCTTCGAGAGAGAGCTCGGGCAGATGGACATGGTCTAACGTGTGAGACCCAACCTCTTGCCCTGCTTGCGCCCAAGCAAGCATCTCGCGCGCAGACATCAAATCTGCCGGCACAACACCTTTTTGCCTATCCCAGACGTTGCTGCCATCAAACTGATTGGCAACAAAATAATTGGTAGAGGTAAATTGATACTTTTGCAAGACTGGCAATGCGTGTTCAAACACGTTGCGAAAGCCATCATCAAAGGTAATACCAAACACTTTCCCGACTTTTTCGTTTTTAAGATACGGCATTAAATCGCGCATACTTAATCCGCGGTAGCCCAAGTGATGCATCCAGCGCATCTGTCTGGCAAAGCTTCTGGGATGTACCGTTAAGCCGCGATACGACGTACCACGCGGCGCTGGCACTGCCACTTGGTGGTACATCAGAATTGGTATCGACATATTCGCAAAATAGTACGCATTAAGGCTACTGGTAAGTCGCAAGGGTTGCTTTCACGAACTCGGCTAAGCCATATTCGCGCTCGGCGCGTTGACGCGCTTGAGCACCCATCTGCGACAGCTGTTCGGGATCAAGCAAAATCTTTTGCAACACATTTCTAATCAGCTCTGGACTGCGCGGCGGCACAATCCAGCCTTCGCGCTGATCGGTTAAGTTTTCGGGCAATCCACCGACACTCGTGACAAGGACGGGCAAACCTAGAGCCATCAACTCACGGCACGCGAACGATAAAGCCTCTTGATAAGACAAGACATAGCCAATATCGCAGGCAGCCAACCACGGCCGGACGTCATCGATCAGCCCCGGAAAGCTCACTTGCCCCGCCATCCCGCAATCTTCTACTTGGGCGCGCTTGAGCGCATTTGGCTGATCACCAATGACAACAATATGAAAACGGGTGCGCTGCTCGGTTGACAATAACGAAACGGCCGTCACTAAATCTAACCAACCTTTTTCATAATCGGTGCCGCCCGCGCTACCTAGAACGATTTTTTTATCAAAGTCTGGGCCTAGATATTGTTCGCGCAAACGCAGCTTTTCATGAACACTGACTGGTGAAAAATAATCGGTATCAATACCATGTCGAACAGTGGTGATCGACTGCCGCTTGTAGGGGGACTTCAGGAGCAAGCCTTTGATGTAATCGCTGACAGCAATCACGTGGTCAGTGGCGAAGCGAGCGCGTAACTGGTGGCCAAAACTCGCTAACGAGTGATCATTGTGCTTGGTAAAGACAATGCGAGGGGCTTTGTGCAGCCCAAACGACGCCAACATCACTTGCTTATGATCAGCTGAGCCGTTGACATGAACGGTATCAAAAGCATTCGCCACAAGCAGTTGACGCAAGGCCGCACGATCAGCCAGCCAAGAAGACGGCCGGGTAGTAAAAGCCATATCAACAACGTTTACACCTGGTATGGCTTGTGCCAGACGGTATAGGCGACTTGACCCCGGGGTGGCAACCGTCAGTTGATGCGCCCCCGCTAAGC
>CALCPT010000636.1 GCA_937897265.1 uncultured Alcaligenaceae bacterium | reverse complement strand
AGCTCAAACGCTTCGGCGGAAAAGGCAACGGCAAAGCCGTCTGCGATGTCTGCTAAGGCTTGCGCGCAAGGCACGGCGCCGTGTCCGTACGCATTGGCTTTAACAACCGCTAAGGCGCGCCCGCCATGCAGGTTACGCGCTGTTAAATAGTTTGCACGCAGGGCGGCGAGGTCAATGATGGCTTTTGAGGGACGGGTCATCGGTTCAGCGAAAAAAATTAAAGAGATATGAAGCCCTCAATATATTCTGAAAACTAAGCTGGTACTGACGTCGGGCGGTGTAAGGGCGGCTGAGCTGTTGTTTGATACCGACTGATTGCCAGGCCGTCAGTACTGATTTCAGGGCGCTGACCCGTCACTAAGTCTGCAATCAGCTTGCCAGAGCCGCAGGCCATCGTCCAGCCGAGCGTGCCATGCCCCGTATTTAAAAACAGGTTGTTCAAAGGCGTCGCACCAATGATCGGCGTGCTATCCGGGGTCATGGGTCGTAGGCCTGTCCAGAAGGTTGCCTTCTTGACGTCACCGCCGGGAAACAGCTCGGTGACGACTTTTTCGAGGGTGGCACGACGCTGTGGCTTTAAGCTCAAATCAAAGCCACTCAGTTCAGCCATGCCACCGACACGAATGCGGTTGTCAAAGCGGGTGACTGCGACTTTGTAGGTTTCGTCTAGCACGGTAGATTGCGGTGCAAGTGACTCATCAATTAACGGCACTGTGAGCGAATAGCCCTTAACTGGGTACACCGGCAGTTCGATATTCAGAGGCGCCAGCAAATCACGCGTGTAGCTGCCAAATGCCAAGACATAACGATCAGCCTTCAGCACCTCGTGCTCGGTGCGCACACCGGTGATTTGCCCACCGTCAGTCAGCAGCTGCTTAACAGGTATGTCGTAGCGAAATTGCACGCCCAGCTCTTGCGCCAGTGTGGCCAATCTAGATGTGAATAGTTGGCAGTCACCGGTTTCATCATTGGGTAAGCGTAGCCCACCCGCGAGCAGGCCTTGTGCGCTTCGCAGACCTGGTTCAACTGAGGTGAGTTGCGCCGCACCGAGGAGCTCGTAGGGCACACCACATTCTTCTAAGACTTTAATATCGCGCTGCACCGCATCCATCTGGGCTTGAGTACGAAACAGCTGCAAGGTACCCCCGCAACGCTGTTCGTATTGAATCCCAGTGTCTGCGCGCAACGTATCGAGGCAATGGCGGCTGTACTCTGCCACGCGCATCATGCGTTCTTTGTTGAGCTCGTAGCGGCTGGCAGTGCAGTTACGCAGCATGTTTGCCATCCAGCGTAGCTGCCACAAGCTACCGTCAAGCTTGATCGCTAGGGGAGCATGCTTAGCAAACATCCATTTGAAGGCCTTGAAAGGGATGCCAGGTGCTGCCCAAGGCGTCGAGTAGCCAGGTGAGATTTGCCCGGCGTTGGCGAAGCTGGTTTCGTTGGCGACACAGCCCTGACGATCAATCACTGTGACCTCGGCACCCGCACGCGCGAGGTAATACGCACTAGTTGTACCGATGACTCCGGCACCTAAAACGATAACTTTCATTGCGGTATCCCTGTTGTTCAGCCAATACTGAAAGTGTAGGGATAGTTACCTAGTGTTTTTTTTTGAAATTGAAGGAAATTCTTAGAGAAATCACTTATTTTGTTGCTTTCATACCCAAAATGTAGAGAAAACCACAAATTCAGCGATTTCAGGGCAAAAAACCACTGTAAGTGTTTGACTCTAGGGAACTTCGCCTCTACACTTTGCTTGCAAGATTCTCAAGCGACGCGGTTTTTGTCCCTAGTCGGTCGCCCTTAGTGGTAATCAGTGGTGTCTATCCCTTCCTTGACCATCTAGCACGTTGGGCGTTTTTGCCCGTTTTTTATCTATCAAGGAAGTTGAAATGGCAACTGGTGTCGTGAAGTGGTTCAATGCCGAAAAAGGTTATGGTTTTATTATGCCTGACGGCGGCGGCAAAGATCTGTTCGCTCACTATTCTGAAATTCGCTCGAGCGGTTACAAAACTCTCGAAGAAAACCAGAAAGTTAGCTTTGAAATTGGTCAGGGCGCTAAAGGCCCATCAGCTACCAACATTCAAGTGCTGTAATACATACTGATTTGTCTGCTTCGGCAGACAGTCTGTAACTAAGCCCTGCATCGCTTCTGTGATGCAGGGTTTTTTTCTAATGTTTAAGGTGTTACGCAAATGACTTCGCTCGCAAACGCTCAGCTACTGACCACGCGTCGTTCACAAAAGCTTGTACAGGCCCCAGGCCCCAATGTTGAGCAGCTACAACAAATGCTTGCGGCGGCCGTCTGTGCCCCCGATCACTCAGCGTTACGTGCCTGGCGCTTTGCGCTTGTCATGCAATCCGAGGTCGCAGCGTTTACCGACTTGGCGATTGCGGCAACGCGCCGTTCAGGTCGCGAGATCACACCGCAAAAAGAGCAGAACACACGCAAGTGGTTATCGACCGTGCCTTTGTTGATTGGGCTGGCGTACAAGATTTCGCACGACAATGAAAAAGTGCCAGAGATCGAACAAACATTATCAATGGGCGCAGCGGTGATGAATATTCAAAACGCCGCCCATTTGATGGGCTTTTCGAGCTACTGGAGTACAGGGCTTGGCACCTACACTGATGAAGTGCCCGAGGCGTTAGGGTTTGATACGCTTGACTATCGGTTTGTTGGGTTCTTGGCGGTCGGCACCCCGATTGCACCTGCCAACCCCGCGCAACGTCCAGATCCAATGACGCTTACGACGCGTTGGCGCCCGTAGTCTTGTAACGCTTGAGCCGCAGGGCATTGGCCACCACAAACACACTTGAAAACGCCATCGCCCCGGCGGCAAACATCGGCGATAACAGTATCCCAAACGACGGGTACAGCGCCCCCGCTGCAACCGGTACGAGCGCGGCGTTATAAGCGAAAGCCCAAAATAAATTTTGTCGGATGTTGGTGAGCGTCGCGCGTGATAAACCAATCGCTGTGGCGACACCCGCTAGGTCATCAGACATCAACACCACAGAAGCGGATTCGATTGCAACATCGGTGCCTGTGCCGATTGCGATTCCGACATCTGCGGTGGCTAAGGCAGGGGCGTCGTTGATGCCATCACCCACAAACGCGAGCACCACGTTGCCGGATGTTGGTCGAGTGTTGTTTGATTTTGCTGCGAGTATATCGGCGGCAGGCGAGTTTGAAGTCTCTGTCGTACCGCCTTGAGCACTCGAGCGCTGTAACGCTTGCAAGACCGCGACTTTTCCTTCCGGCAACACCTCGGCGTGCACCTCATCGATACCCAGTTGCTGTGCCACCGCACGTGCGGTGTATTGATTATCGCCAGTGATCATGACGGTACGCAGCCCAAGTTTCTTGAGCGCCTTAATCGCGCCATGTGCACTTGGCTTGAGTGGGTCAGCCACGGCCATCAGCGCAGCGAGCTTGCCGTCTACCGCCAAACAGATGGGTGTTTTACCTTGCTGGCCCCATTGCTCGCTGTAGTGAGCGGCGCCAGAGGTGTCGATGCCTTCTGTTTGCATAAAGGCCTGGGCACCTGAGCTCACGGCATGACCGTTTACCGTCGCCCGCACACCAGCGCCACTGATCGCGTGGAAGTGTTGCGCGGTCACGATTGGCAGATTGTCGGTGCGAGCAGCCTGAACAATCGCATGAGCGATCGGATGTTCAGAGTGTGCCTGCATGGCCGCTGCCCAAGAGAGCAGAAGAGCTCGATCGTACGTTGGCTCGAGTACAACAAAATCGGTGAGCGCGGGTTTGCCCAGCGTTAATGTGCCGGTTTTATCAAAGGCCACGACTTGTATATCGCGCAGGCGTTGTAAGGCATCGCCCTGGCGAAACAGAACGCCGAGTTCGGCGGCGCGACCGGTGCCCACCATGATCGAGGTGGGTGTCGCCAGACCCATCGCGCAAGGGCAAGCGATGATCATCACGGCCACAGCGTTAATCAACGCATGACTTAGGCTTGGAGTGGGGCCTAACCAATACCAAAGCACAAAGGTCAACAGCGAGCACAGAATGATGACTGGTACGAACCATGCTGTCACGCGATCAACCAGAGCTTGAATCGGCAGCTTGGTCCCTTGTGCAGTTTCGACCATGCGGATAATGCGTGCCAACACAGTATCGCCACCCGTGTGTGTAGCCTTGAAAGTAAAACTATTGGTGGTATTCAAGGTGCCACCGGTGACGCGATCACCGATGCGCTTAGTTACAGGGATTGGCTCGCCCGTGATCATGGCTTCGTCGAGGTAGGGTTGGCCCTCAGTAATGACACCATCAGTCGCGATTTTCTCGCCTGGCCGCACCAAGATCAAGTCACCTGGTTTGACCGCATCAATCGCAATATCTGTTGGTTGACCGTTGATCAAAACGCGCGCTTGGCGTGGCTGTAAGCCAATCAGGTGTTTGATCGCAGCACCGGTGCGTCCCTTGGCACGAGCCTCAAGCGTTCGGCCCAACAAAATCAGGGTCACAATCACTGCGGCCGCCTCAAAATACACAAAACGTGTGCCCTCAGGTAAGGCCTGAGGTAAATAGGTGGCTACCATTGAATAGGCCCACGCACTGCCTGCGCCTAAGGCAACGAGCGAGTTCATTTCAGGGGCAAGGTGCCACAGCGCGGGTAGGCCCTTTGTAAAAAACACGCGCCCCGGTCCAAGTAACACTAGCGTGGTTAAGATTGATTGTGCGATCCAGCTACGTTGCATGCCAATCGTTTCATGCACAAAGTGATGAACGCCGGGTATCAGATGCCCGCCCATCTCAACCAGAAAAACCGGCAGCGTCAGCGCGAGCGACACCCAAAGGGCACGCAGCAAGAGGTTTGTTTCTAGATCGCGTGCGTCAGCTTCGGCAGAGGAGGGCGCAGCGTGCTGTTCAAGCACTGAGGCTTCGTAGCCGGCTTTATGCACCGCAGCCAAGACCTTCAGGCTTACGTCTTTCGGGTCAGACAACTCGGTGGCCCAGTTGATATGGGCGCGCTCTGTCGCGAGGTTGACTGTGGCCGCTGACACGCCAGGCACTGCCTTCAGGGCTTTTTCAACTCGCAAGACGCACGAGGCACAGGTCATGCCTTGAATTGAGATATCAAGAGCGTCTGGGTTCTTATCTTTTGAAAGCATCGTTGCTGTCAGCCATCATGAGTGATAGATAGCTAACCTTAACATTGCCCGGCGAAGCGCGGGCTTCTTAACACTGAACTACGAAGCGGGGGTTTGACATACATCAAGGCACGGAGTTCTTGCTGCTAAGTGATAGCGGGACGCAAAGACGTGTTTCGAAAGACCGAACACCATGTGTTCTGTTTACTTTGCACGAGTCATTTGAATCAGGCGTCTCAGATCAGCGGTGACGGTGTCGATGGCTTCGGTGTCAGAGGCTAGCAAACGGGCTTTGCCAAAACGATCAAAAATAAAGACGCCGCGGCTGTGGGTGACATCATAGGTCTCGGGGTTATCGCCCGGCTTGGGTTTTTCAATTTGGTAGGCAATACGATAGCGCCTGGCTAAGGCTGCAACCTCGTTTTCGCTTCCCGTGAGACCCACCGCATTTTTATTAAACGCATCGACATAGGCTTGCAGCATATCGGGCTTATCGCGATGTGGATCGACACTGATAAACAGGATCCGTACATCCTGAGCATCGTTGCCAAGTTTAGCAATCACTTCAGTCAATTGCGCCATCGTGGTTGGGCATATATCTGGACAGCTGGCATAGCCAAAAAAGACTAATACTGTTTTGTTTTTCAGACTAGCCTGAGTAACAGTTTGATTGCCAGCTCCTTTTAACGAGAACTCTAGGTCTGGCAAGTGACCGCTGACGTCGTAGAGTGACCATTTATAGTCGGGCTCTGAACAGGCCGTCAGGGCCAGAATGCTCACCACGCACAGCAAACGTGATAGAAGAGTGAGCCAGCGTTTCATTGTTGACTTTTGGTGCTTATGCAAGGGTGGGCAAGGCGAAAGTCGCTCGGTCGAATCACCTTAGGCACCGAGCGCACCAGTTCACGTTGTTCTGCCAGTCGAGCGTGGTGCGCTCGGTCTGCGCGCCGTCGGCCAGGCCCAGCGCGATCCCGGGCGCGCCGTGCGACGCGACGGCGAGCGCGCGGGCGTCAGGCGCCACCCGCCGCTGCTGGGCGAAC
>CALCPT010000635.1 GCA_937897265.1 uncultured Alcaligenaceae bacterium | reverse complement strand
GGCCATCAAACCGCGCATTTCATCCAAAAAGCCCTGCTCAAGCATCTGATCAAATCGCTCAGCGATACGTGCATGTAGCAGGCTGCGTTCGAGTGGCTCGAGGCTGAGCGTAATCGTCGCGACCGGTTCGTCAGCGGGTTGTGTAGAACCCAACAGCGCTGACATGGGCTGGCCGCTAATTTGCCAAATCTCAAGGGCACGACCGATACGCTGACTGTCGTTTGGCGAGAGGCGTTGAGCAGTCACAGGGTCAATCGTTTTTAGCTTGGCATGCATAGCGGGCCAACCTTCTGCGGCTGCACTAGCCTCGAGTGCCCTGCGAATCTCTGGATCAGCGGCGGGCAGATCGTTTAAGCCATCACGCAAGGCTTTGAAATACATCATGGTGCCGCCGACGAGCAGCGGGAGGTTGCCGCGCGACTGAATATCACGCACACATTGCAAGGCGTCGCGTCGAAACGTTGCAACCGAATAACTATCAGCCGGATCAAGAAGGTCTAGCAAGTGGTGGGTGACTTCACCGCGCTCGTGCACGGTGGGTTTGGCTGTGCCAATATCCATACCGCGATAGATGGTCGCAGAATCAACATTAATAATTTCGACGGGCCAACGTTGAGCAATGGCGCGCGCTGCCGCGCTTTTACCAGAGGCGGTTGGCCCGGCGATACAAATCAACGGAGCCTGCGTGGGCAAACTCATTGGCCACGCAAAAATAATTTGTCGAGATCTGACACACTAAAGTGCACCCAGGTGGGGCGGCCGTGATTGCATTGATCTGCGCGTTCAGTCTGTTCCATCTGCCGCAATAGGGCGTTCATTTCTTCGAGAGTGAGTTGCCGATTAGCACGCACCGCACCATGGCACGCCATGGTTGCCAATAAGGTGTTGCGTTGTTCAGTGAGCAGGCGACTCGCACCCACGTGTTCGATATCTCGCAAGACACCGCGCGCCAGCGCTTCTAGATCGCCACGGGCAAGCATTGCCGGAACCGAACGCAAGGTCATGGATTGTGGACCGGCAGCGGCCAGCTCAAAGCCGAGTGCGCTAAGTTGCTCGGCGCATTCTTCGGCGAGTGCGAGTTCTTTGTCGGTAACGCGAAACACCACCGGTACCAAGAGCGTTTGTTGCGGCAAGGTTTGCGCGTCGATAGCCGTTTTGAGTTGTTCGTAGACGACGCGCTCGTGCGCAGCATGCATGTCAATCAAGGCGAGCCCTGTGGCGGTTTGCGACAAGATATAAATGCCATGTACTTGTGCTAAGGCACGGCCTAAAGGCCACGTTTCGTTGTTGTCATCCCGGTCGCTGCCAGTCTTAGGGCTGTCATCAAGCGGTTGATATAGTGCTTTCCAGGCGCCGGGTTGTTCAAGGCCATTCGACGTGGGCTCACGCAGGGCGAAGGCGGCTTGTGAGCCGGGGTTCCAACGCGGTGTAAAGGCCTGAGCACCCCCCCGCGCTGCGAACGTTGCAGTTGAGCCCGCGCCCGGGCCATCACTGCCCCGCGCAGCTAAACCGTCGGGCGTTGCGCCATTGGGCCAAATGCCACTGGGTATCGTGCCGCCGTTCAGCGGCATTGCAAACGCGCCAAGCGCTGCGCTGTGTTCGCCTTGCGAAACTTGGTGAGTGCCTGCTGTACCCGCTAAGGCTTGTGTGATGGTTTGTGCCACGAAGCGGTGCACTGCACCAGTGTCACGAAACCTGACTTCGTGTTTGGCGGGATGTACGTTGACATCCACTGCCAGTGGATCAATTTGCAAAAACAACACAAAGGCTGGCTGACGATCGCCGTGCAAGACATCGGCGTAGGCGCTGCGAATGGCGTGCGACACAGTCCGATCGCGCACATGACGACCATTGACAAATAAAAATTGCCGATCGGCACGCGCACGCGCTGCTGTGGGGCGGGTGGTCACACCCATGATCGACATCGGACCGCCTTGTGCGTTGACTTCAATACCGTGCTCGTTGAACTCAGCGCCCAATACATCGCTAATCCGTTGCAAGGCAGAGGCCGGTAGCCACTGGCGAACAGCACGGTCGTTGTGGAACACTCGAAAGCCGATCTCAGGAAACGCTAGCGCCACTCGTTCAATCGCATCGATGCAATGGCCAAACTCAGTGGCTTCGGCTCGTAAAAACTTACGTCTTGCCGGCACGGCATCAAACAAATATTTGACTTCGACGGTAGTGCCCAAGGCGCCTGCCGCTGCGACAGGCTCAGTCATGCCGCTTTCAAAGCTGAAGGCATGCGCAGCGTCGCGGGTGCGCGATGTGATCGTCAGTTGCGAGACCGCTGCGATGGACGCCAGGGCTTCGCCGCGAAACCCCATCGAATCGACTGATTCGAGTTCGGCAAGGGAGGTGATTTTGCTGGTGGCATGGCGCGTCAAGGCAAGCGAGAGTTCTTCGGCACGAATGCCGCTGCCATCATCAATCACTGCGATGCGACGAATACCGCCAGCCTCAAGTCGTACTTCAATTGACTGCGCGCCTGAGTCAACTGCATTTTCGACTAACTCTTTGAGGACGGAAGCCGGGCGTTCAATGACCTCGCCCGCCGCGATTTGGCTGATCAATAAATCGGGCAGGGGGCAGATTGGACGCGGTGTCGACATGGCAGACGCTAAGACAAAGAAGTCTGCATTTTAGAGCTTTGTGCGCGCTAAAGCTTTACCCGATTGAGGCCAGGTGAGGATTTGCAGAAAAGTAACGAGAGATGCCACCCAATAAGGCCACGGCAAACTTGTCTTGATCGGCGCTGTTGCGCAGCATGCGTTCTTCGTCGGGATTGCTAATGAACGCCGTCTCAACTAAGACGGAAGGCATATCAGGCGCCTTTAAGACGGCAAATCCCGCGTGCTCGACTTGAGGCTTATGCAAGCGGTAAACGTTCTTGAGTTCGCCGAGCATCGTATTGGCCAGTTTTGTCGAATCTTTAATTTGTGCGCTTGTTGATAAATCTAATAAGACCTTGGCTAGTCTTGGATCTTGAACGTTTAAGTTAATTCCACCAATCAAGTCGGCGGCATTTTCTTTGTCTGCCAGCCAACGTGCCGCGGTGCTCGACGCGCCGCCATCTGATAAGACGTATACCGAACTGCCGCCAGCGGTGGGTCGTACGAAGGCATCTGCGTGAATCGAGATAAACAAATCCGCTTTGACGCGTCGGGCTTTTTCAACGCGTACATGCAAAGGCACGAAATAATCACCGTCGCGTGTGAGGTAGGCGCGCATACCTGGTGTTGCATCAATTTTTGCTTTTAATTTCTGAGCAATCGAGAGCACCACGTCTTTTTCACGCGTACCACCTTTGCCAATGGCGCCAGGGTCTTCTCCGCCATGACCGGGGTCTAAGGCAATGGTCACAACGCGGCGACCTCGCTCTTGTTTGTAGGGGGTGATGTTGGTGCTGCTGGTCGATGGAGCGATAGAACTGGGTAGTACGGGCAGGCTAGCCATCGCCGCACCCTTCGGGTTGCGACCGATGTCGGCGAGAATCTGTGCAAGCGGATCTTCTTCGATTTTTTGTGGATTATTTTTTAAGAGCGCTGCGAGTGGGTCTTGCGCGACCTTTGGGTAGAAGTCGAGCACAAGTCTGAACTTGTAGTCACCCGCTGGTTTTAGTGTGAAGACCTGTGGGGCAATCGCCTGTTTGAGGTCAAACACTATCCGGACGACATTCGGGCGATTTTGTGCGACACGCAAACTGCTGATGTAGGGATCGTCAGTGCGCACTTTTCGCACTAATTCGTTGAGCCCAGGTGTGATGTCAATGCCTTGAATATCCACCACCATACGATGCGGGGTGTCTAGCGTGAAGTGTTCGGCCTTAAGTTCGCTATCAAGTTCAAGTGTGACTCGTGTGTATTCTTCAGCAGGCCAGGTGCGCACCGCAAGTAAGCGCGCAGCCATCGCGACGCGTGGGATCACTGGCAGCAACAAAAGGGTAGACGCTGCGCCTAAGAGGCGGCGTCGGCTGAGCGCTCGGGCGGGCGACGATACTTCATCGCGGTCTGAGGCAAAGCGGTGAGCCATCTAATCCCTTTATCAGTGAAAGCCTTGAGTGTGACTTGGCGACCGGCTCCCGCGTACGCCAGTTGAATTAACAAGTCTGGCGCACTAAGCAAATCGCCGGCCCGCTCAGGCCACTCGATCAACAGCAGTGCCTTGTTTTTAAACAGATCACGAAATCCCGCATCTAGCCATTCGGTGGGATCGCTAAATCTATAAAAATCAAGATGATACAAGTATAAGTTAGAAACTTCATAAGATTCAAGTAGTGCGTAGCTGGGGCTTTTGATTCGACCAGAAATGCTGCAGTGCCGCAAAAATGCTCGTACTAAGGCCGTTTTACCCGCACCAAGTTCGCCTTGAAGGTGAATTCTGCCTTGAGCCTCAGGCCCCGGCGTTAAGACGCCTGCGGAATTTGGGCTCAACTCTGCTGCCACCACTGCCAAAGCCCGGCCGAGCGCGTCGGTGGCTGCTTCGTCGGGCAAGTCAAGAGTCATTGATGAGAGAGCGATCATGAGAAGCGTGTGCAATAGTGGAACGCTAGCATTGTCCACCATTCAATGTTGACTGTAAAAAACAGATCGATGCGTTGTACAGTTTGGTTGGTTGACAGAGTATGCCGCATGCATTGCTGTAAATAGAGGTATTTTGATATGAGTCATACAGAATCCGCCTCCATTGGTGAGTTCATTGACGCCGTTTGGCTTGAAGATGGCTTGGCTGCCAATACGCTTGCCGCGTATCGGTTGGATTTAATCGGCTTTGAAGAGTGGTTGAGAGAGCAGCGAGGCCTTGAGTTAGATGCTGCCGGAGGCGGCGATATCGAGGCTTGGTTTGCGGCTAAGCATGCGCAAACCAAGCCAAGCACCGCGAATCGGCGCTTGGCGACCCTGCGTCGCTATTATTCGTGGGCGCTGCGCCATCAGCGCGTCGTCGCTGACCCCTGTTTGCAATTGACCACGGCGCGTCAGCCTTTGCGTGTGCCGAAAACCTTATCTGAGGCGCAGGTCGAGGCATTGTTGCAACAGCCCCCAGTACACACCGCACGAGGTCTGCGGGATCGTGCCATGCTAGAGGTGCTCTACGCGACTGGCCTACGGGTGTCAGAGCTAGTTGGTGTTGGCGTGCTCGAAGTGAGTTTAAGTGATGGGGTGGTGCGAGTCGTACAAGGTAAAGGCGGCAAAGACCGCTTAGTGCCGTTAGGTGCCGAGGCGGCGCACTGGATTACGCGCTACATGGCTGAATCGCGTCCAGAGTTGCTCGGGCAACGAACGAGCCCAGCGTTGTTTGTCACAGCGCGCGCCGCTCCCATGACGAGACAATCCTTTTGGTTGCTCATCAAGAAATACGCAGTCTTGGCCGGAGTTAATGCGCCACTCTCGCCCCATGTCTTGAGGCACGCGTTCGCGACACACTTGCTTAATCACGGGGCCGATCTGCGAGTGGTGCAGATGCTGTTGGGCCATTCTGATATTTCGACCACACAAATTTATACCCACGTGGCACGCGAGCGCTTGAAAAGCTTGCACGCACAACATCACCCTCGAGGCTAATCGATGCTTGAGGAGCCGGGGCTGAGCACTTGTTACACTTACGTTTGACAGCTCACTAGCGGGTCCGGAGTCCACATAGCGATCACTGTCGCCGTTCAAGCCGTGATTCCCTTGTTTTGACTGAATATTAATTTCTCGCCGTAGCACAGTGGATAGTGCACATGCCTCCTAAGCGTGGGACACTGGTTCGATTCCAGTCGGCGGGACCAATTTTCTTTTAGAACCGCGGTTTTTACCCGCGCTTTTCGTTATGATCAGTTGCAAGCAATCATGAAGCCACTTCATGATCCAAAAAAATAGAACAGTTCACCTCGCAACATGACGCAGACGCCTCCCACCGCCACGCCCAAACCACAATTACTTGACGATCCTCTTGCACTGCGCACAATTTTGATTGGTACTTTGATTGTGCTGCTTGCCATGGGTATTCGTGCCACGATCGGCCTGTTTATCCAGCCGATGGGGCTTGAGCGTGGTTGGGGTCGTGAGGTCTTTTCGATGGCTTTCGCTATCCAAAACTTGGCCTGGGGCTTTGGCGCGATCGGTGCAGGCATGATGGCAGATCGTCTGGGCGCAGGTCGAACAATTGCTCTGTGCGCCGCGTTGTATGCCTTAGGGCTCTTGGGTACGCGTTACTCAAGCACCGAGTTCGAGTTGTACATGACTGCTGGTCTGCTGATCGGCCTGGGTCAAGCCGGTACAACCTTCGCAGTGATTTTGCCTGTGATTGCGCGCACGGTGCCCGTGGCATCGCGTAGCACCGCGATGGGTATCGCAAGTGCCGGCGGGTCGTTAGGTCAATTTTTGGTGGTACCTACCGGGCAGTTCTTAATCGACTCGCTCAACTGGACCGGTGCTTATTGGGTACTCTCGCTCACGCTGGCCATGACCTTGCCTTTGGCTTGGTTTTTGCGCGGCACCCCCGGTCCAAACACTGGCCCGCAGCAATCGATGTTGCAGGCGATTAGTCAGGCACTCAAGCATCCCACTTTTCATTTGATTTTTTGGGGATACTTTGTCTGTGGATTTCATACCGCTTTCATCACCTTGCACCTACCCGCATTTGTGGTCGATCAAGGTTTGAATGCCAGCACGGGTGCAATCGCGATTGGCTTGATTGGCCTGTTCAACGTGTTCGGTTCTTTCACCGCTGGCAAGTTGGGTGGCACACATAGCAAAAAGAATTTGTTGGCCGGTTTATACGCTTTGCGCTCGGTGGGTTTAATTTGGATTTTGATGATGCCAACTTCGCCTTGGGTGGTCTATGTCTTTGCAGGGTGGATGGGGATTTTTTGGCTTGGCACTGTCCCCCTGACGCAAGGCTTGATTGGTCATATTTACGGTCTGCGCTTCGGCGCGACTTTGATGGGTATGACCTTTCTGGGACACCAACTCGGTAGCTTCAGCGGAGTCTGGATTGGTGGCCGTGTGCAGGCTGTGACGGGTAGCTATGATCTGGTGTGGTGGCTTGGCATTGCCTTGTCTCTGATTGCAGCCGCTTTGTATCTACCGGTGCGCGAAACTCCACTGAATCCGTCAGTGCTAGCTAAAACTGCTTAGGTAAAGGGTGATGTGGCCATATTTGCTCAACGCTGCGTGTCTGGTGCGAACTTGAGGTTGCCACGTTCGCGCAAAGCTACGCTAATGGTGCGTGTTGGGCTTGGGGCCTTGCTTGGCGGAGTATTGTTCGCCGGTTTTTTGGCGTATCTATCACCGGCAATGCGTTTGAACTGGGAAACCATCGCCTCTATGTGCGGCTTTTAGGCCGCTTCGTATGCAAAATCTGTCTGAATTACCGTTCATCGATTACGCCGAACTCCGCGAGAGAAGTGCGCGCGACACGGCGGTTATTACCGTCAATAATCGTCTGGCACGCAGTGTCATTCAGTCCTTGGCTCGACAGCAGGCGGGCCAAGCGCAACAAGTCTCTGAAATCCCAACGGTGGCCCCTTGGTCTGGCTGGTTAGTGCAGCAATTGAGCCGTGCTGGGTTCCAAGAGGGGTTCCTTGAACACACGTTATTACTCGATCACTTTGCGACGCAAACCGTTTGGGCTGAAGTGATCGAAACGCTTGAAAAAGAGCGCGTCTTGCTAGACGTCACACAAGCGGCAGCGGGCGCAATGCAAGCGGCTCAATTGATCGATGAGTGGCGCATCGTGGTTGATGACTCTGTCGCCACAGAAGAGTATGCAAGTTTTTTGCGGTGGCGCGATGGATACAACAGCCGATTGCACGCGCTCGATGCCTTGGATCCGAACTTAGCTGTAGCGCGCTTGATTCAGCATATTGAGGCGGGTCTTGATCTGCCAGTCAATATCGTCTTGGCGGGCTTTAGTGAACTATCGCCGCGCATGGGCCTCTTGTGTGCAGCCCTGATAGCGCGCGGCATCCACTTGTCAGTATTACGTGAACCAGCGTTACAAGCCGGCGCTCTCAGTCGGGTGGTGTGTGGAACTGCACAGTCTGAGTGGCAGACTGCTGCACATTGGGCGCGCGCTCAGCTTCAAGCGCATCCTGAGGGTCGTTTTGCAATTGTGGCCGTGGCGCTCGACTCTCAAGTGCCGTTCGCCCGTCGTGTGCTGGCCCGCGTGTTGAGCGACGCCCAGGGAGTGCCAGAATATAGTTTTAACGTTGCAGTTGCGCGGCCCTTGGCCGACTGGGCAGCTGGACGAGCTGCCTTAGCTTGGTTGCGTACCTTTGTGTTGATGAAAGAGCAACAACAAGCGGCCCCGGTTGAGTTAAGTGCGGCGTTATTGGCCGGTCATTGTGTG
>CALCPT010000634.1 GCA_937897265.1 uncultured Alcaligenaceae bacterium | reverse complement strand
GTATGAGTTTGTGCCAGGGTTGGTAATCGCGTTAAGCGCGCGAGCGTGCTTGATGACACCACCGATGTAATACAGCGCAAATTCAGACAAACCTGCGTAACCATTGCCTGCAAACAGGTTTTGACCGTCTTTCCAGATTGACTGGTGAACGTGCATGCCTGAACCGTTGTCACCGACAACAGGCTTTGGCAAAAATGTTGCTGTTTTGCCGTAAGCGTGGGCAACGTTGTGCACGGTGTACTTGAGGATTTGGTTCCAGTCAGCGCGTGTGACCAAAGTGCTGAACTTCGTGCCGATTTCCATCTGGCCAGCGCCGGCAACTTCGTGGTGATGCACTTCGACAGGGATACCAGCTTCTTCAAGCAACAAGCACATCTCTGAACGCATGTCTTGCATTGAATCAACAGGAGGAACTGGGAAGTATCCACCCTTGACGCGTGGACGGTGGGCCATGTTGCCGCCCTCTGAGTCAATGCTGCTCGACCAGTGTGCTTCGTCTGACTTGATTTTGACGTGGCAGCCTGACATATCGTCGCCCCAGGTCACGCCGTCAAACACGAAGAATTCTGGCTCTGGACCAAAGAAGGCTGTGTCGCCCAAGCCACTTGACTTCAGGTAGGCTTCTGCGCGCTTGGCCAATGAACGTGGGTCACGGTCATAGCCTTTCATGTCTGAGGGCTCAACCACATCGCAGGTCAGAATCATTGTTGATTCTTCGCGGAACGGGTCCATGTGAGCTGTGTTTGGATCGGGAATCAGCAGCATGTCCGAGGCTTCGATGCCTTTCCAGCCAGCGATTGACGAACCGTCAAACGCGTGGCCATCGGTAAACTTCTCAGGGCCCATTTGGCTAACGGGAACCGAAACGTGTTGCTCTTTGCCCATGGTGTCCGTAAAACGAAAGTCGACAAACTTGACTTCGTCTTCGGCAATCTTCTTCAGAACATCTTGAGAGGTGCTCATACTGACTCCGGAAAGGTGAAAATTATGACTATTAAAAATTGCTGCGAGATTCTCTTGGTTGATATCAAGCAACATTCGTGCCAGACATTTTTGAACTGAAATGCCCAAAAAAGTGCGGGTTAATGCACCGATACAGTGCATTTTGTAAAACTACTGCACTACATCGGTGATTTTACAAGAACAATGCCTGTAATTCATTCAGAAACCGCCAACCCAGCTCGGTTGCTTGCAGACGTAATGGATCTTCGACCAATAAACCTTTTTGCGTGGCTAACAGCAATGCCTTGTTCATTGACGCGATCGGTAACCCACAGCGCTCAGTGTACAGCGTGGCGGCCACACCTTTTTCAAGACGTAGTGCATTCAGCATGAACTCAAAGGGTAATTCGGCTGTTTTGAGCTGTCGCTTTTCAGCGATATGGGTGGCGTCGCGTGCCAGGGCCGAACGCATCCAGTTTTCGGGATTACGCTGCCGCGCCTGCCGTTCAATCCGATCGTGAAAAGAAAGCTTACCGTGCGAGCCGGGGCCAAGCCCCAAATAATCACCAAACTCCCAGTAATTGACGTTGTGACGCGAACGCGCACCGGGCTTGGCAAACGCAGACACTTCATAGCGCTCAAAGCCAGCCCCTTGAGCCAACGTCACAATGGTCTCTTGCATATCGAAGGCAAGCTCGTCGTCGGGTACCGCAGGTGGATACTTAGCAAAAACAGTGTTGGGCTCGAAGGTCAAGTGATACATCGACAGATGCTCGGTGCCAAAGCTCAGTGCCTCTCGGGCGTCTTGCTCACACTGTGCAAGCGTTTGTTGCGGCAATGCGAACATCAGATCTAAATTGACGCGCCCCACTGCTCGCTGCGCCATCTCAATCGCTGCGCGCGCTTGCCTGGCATCGTGAACCCTGCCCAGGGCCAGTAATTTGGAATCGTCAAACGACTGAATACCAAGCGAAATCCGGTTCACTCCGCTCGCTGCATAGGCCATAAATCGCTCGGCTTCAGCAGTCCCTGGGTTGGCCTCCAGTGTAATTTCAGCATCAGGCCACAGATTTAAATGCGAGCGCAACATCGCCAATAAGCGTTCAATGCCCTGCGCACTAAGCAAACTGGGGGTGCCACCACCGATAAAGACAGTGTGCACCTGCCGACCCCAAATATCGGGCAAGGCTTGTTCAAGATCAGCCTGCAAGGCATCGAGATAACGCGCTTCAGGTAAGACTGCAGGCTGCTCATGCGAGTTGAAGTCGCAGTACGGGCACTTGCGCACACACCACGGCACATGCACATACACCGACAAAGGCGGTAACGCGCTTAAGCGTGGACGATCTGCGATATCAGCGACTGCGCCCGCCTTCGGCCCCTGCACGCTCGAAATCGGAATCACGCGACTCATTGCTGTTGACCCCTCGGGAGTATTTGTTTCGCTCGATTCATACGCGTGTCACTTGCGCTGCGCTCAGGCGTGCGCAACTCACGGTAATGACGCCGTCACGAGCTGACGCGCGGCAAGCTGCTTGAGTAATTGCCGCAGGGCCTGCCCGCGGTGGCTGAGTGTATTTTTAAGCGATGGATCAAGTTCAGCAGCCGTGCAGCCCTGCTCGGGTAAAAAGAAATACGGGTCGTAACCAAAGCCATGCGCACCCCGCGGTTGATCGACAATCTCACCAAACCAGTTTGCCTCGGCGACAATCGGTTGTGGGTCGTCATGGCGAGTCACCAGCACCAAGACGGCAACGTACCAAGCGCGGCGGTTGCTCTGCCCTTGTAAGGCTCGCACCAACTTTTGATTGTTTGCGGCATCACTACGCGAGCCGTGTTCAGCTTCGGCGTACCGAGCAGAGTGGATACCGGGGGCTGCGTTGAGTGCCGCGACACACAGACCCGAGTCATCGGCCAAGGCCGGCAGACCAGACAGCAGACTGGCATGGCGCGCCTTCGCAAGAGCATTTTCAAGAAAAGTGAGATGGGGCTCGGGTGCATCCGGGATAGCAAGCGTGCCTTGCGGGATCAACGTCACACCGAGTGGCGCAAGCAGCGCGTCAAACTCGCGCAACTTTCCGGCATTGCCTGAGGCAAGGACAACCGACGTTAATGAATCTTGGGCTTCGGTCATGTTTAACAACCTCGGCCAACTGGGCTACGTCCCAGTCTTGACACGCGACATCCAAAAATATTCATCGCTTAGGGGTCTCGGCCGAGGGCACATCTTCTAGCAGCATCGTCACGAGATCTCGTGCGAAGCTCGGCAAGCGCTCAAGCTCACGCACACAGATGTGAAGATTGCGCACAGACCATTCGTCTGACAACCTGACGATCTTGATATCCAAGCGCTGGGCATAACGTCGCGCGGCCTGTTCAGGCACGACTCCAAT
This sequence comes from uncultured Alcaligenaceae bacterium, assembly GCA_937897265.1. GTDB lineage: Bacteria > Pseudomonadota > Gammaproteobacteria > Burkholderiales > Burkholderiaceae_B > Zwartia. Next base: position 280 of record CALCPT010000634.1, on the reverse strand, counting down.
CCCGACACCCGCTTCAATCATGCGGCAAACTGATTCAAAGTTACTCACCTCAACTCGAAAGCGAAATGAATGGCCTAAATTGTCGGCGGCCTGAATCAAAAACGCATGAATTGCGCTCCATTCTGACAAACCAACGTATTCAAAATCAAGGGTGTCAGCAAAGGCGACTTCAGACATTGCTCCCAACGGATGCTCGGCTGAGGTGACCAACACCAAACGGTCGGCCCGGTAGGGTAAAAACTCAAGCGCTGAGGCAGCGGGCTGGCCCGCAACAATCCCA
>CALCPT010000633.1 GCA_937897265.1 uncultured Alcaligenaceae bacterium | reverse complement strand
GTCGCGCTCGCGCGGCAAGCTCTGGCGCAAAGGCGAAGAGTCCGGCCATGTGCAAGTGCTGAAAGAGCTGCGCTTGGACTGCGATGGTGATGTGCTGGTGCTGCAAGTGGAGCAATTAGGTGGGATCGCCTGCCATACTGGGCGGGCAAGCTGTTTCTATCGGCGTCTTGAGCAAACTGCTGAACCGCTATCGTCAAAATGGGTAAGCGTGGATCCCGTGCTTAAAGACCCCGAGCTTATTTACAAGTGAATGCCCTAAACATGACCGCCGCTACTACCGACGCCTCACCGACTAACTCGTCCGATGTCATTCTGGCAAGAATCGCTGACATCTTGGCCACTCGTTTGCCCGCGCACGGCGGAGATCCAGCGACGTCATATGTCGCAAAGTTATTTTCGAAAGGGCCTGACGCAGCGCTAAAAAAAATTGGCGAAGAAGCCACCGAGCTCGTGATGGCGGTCAAAGACCAACATCCAGAGCGAATCGTGGCAGAAACAGCAGATTTGTGGTTTCATTGCTTAGTCGTGCTAACTGAACATGGTTTACGCCCTGAACAGGTATTAGCCGAGTTAGCGCGACGCGAAGGCGTGTCTGGCCTGCAAGAAAAAGCTTCCCGTAACCCTTAAACGACCTCCCATGAGCGAAAACTGTCTCTTCTGCAAGATTGTGAAAGGTGAAATTCCTGCAAAAATCGTCTACACCGATGACGATTGTGTGGTTTTTCATGACATCCACCCCGCAGCTCCAGTACATTTGCTCATGGTACCTCGTCACCATATTGTGTCCATGCAAGACATCAAACCCGAAGATGCTGGATGGTTAGGTAGAATGCTGACTCAAGTGCAACACATTGCATTAACAAATGGCTGCAACCCAGGGCCTGAAGGCGGATTTCGTCTCACCACGAATTCAGGCCTTGAGGGTGGCCAAGAGATTAAACACCTGCATTTTCATATCCTTGGTGGTAAACGTCCTTGGCAGGGCTTCACCCCCATCAAGAATTAATCTGGAGATCGATCATGGGTAGTTTTAGTATTTGGCACTGGCTAATTGTTCTGGTTATCGTTGCACTCGTTTTTGGCACTAAAAAAATCAGAAACATCGGAGCCGATTTGGGCGGTGCGGTGAAAGGCTTTAAAGAAGGCATGAAAGACCCAAACGCGAAAGAAGGCGAGGCCACTGCAGCAGCCGCTGAGGCAGCACCGGTGCAACGCGTTGCCTCGGGCGAAACCATCGACGTGCAAGCCAAAGAGAAAACCAACACTCAGCCCGGTACGCATTAACCCTTTCCGCTAGCTTTCCTAGCTGAGTCTTTTTGGCACCTCACACACCATGTTTGACGTCAGCTTTACAGAACTACTCGTAATCGGGGTCGTGGCTCTGGTCGTCATCGGCCCCGAGCGCCTGCCCAAAGTGGCCCGTACGCTCGGCCACTTGGTGGGGCGTGCACAACGCTATGTAAACGATGTCAAAACTGACATCCAACGCGAGGTCGAACTCGACGAACTGCGTAAGCTAAAAGACCAAATGCAGGATGCCGCTCAAAGCGTGCAGTCAAGTTTGCAAAATACCGAGTCCTCGCTGCGCAAGCCTCTTGAGTCGCTTGAACAAGACGTCTCAGCGCTTAAAGAATCGTTGACGCATGCCAGCTCAGATCTTGTCGAGCCGGTTAACCCCGAGATACCGAAGCCCTTGATCGCAACGGCGACCGACACGAGTGCTCCGAACGTCGCGGCAACCGCAGGCCACTCGTTTGCCGAAGCTGAGGTGCAGGCCATGCTCGTGCCAGACCCGCTGCCGATCCCGGTGCCGCCACCCGAACCCGTGCCAGTGTCCGCTCAGTCACTGCCAGCAGCCGCAACCCCTACCCAACTCGAGCTTGGCGCTGTAGCGCCAACGACCGCTCATGAACCAAAACAGACCTCGGTCGCCTCTTCAACCCCAGGATCTGCATCTTGAGCTCTGACCGTTCTGACAACACCTCAACCGAAGGCAACGCCCTGCCCGGCCAAGACGCTGAGCAAGCGCCAGCAGCAAACGAAAGTTTTATGTCGCACCTGATTGAGCTGCGTACGCGCTTGCTCCGCGCGGTTGGTACTGTTGTTGCTGTGTTTGTGGTGCTGTTTCTCTATCCCGGCGCCTCAGTGATCTATGACATTTTGGCAGCACCGATGCTCGCCTCGCTGCCTCAAGGCACTCGCATGATCGCGACCGGGGTGATTACGCCCTTTATGGTCCCCATGAAAGTCACCATGATGGCCGCGTTCGTTGTATCGCTGCCCGTGGTGCTCTATCAGGTATGGGCTTTTGTCGCACCTGGCCTATATCGACACGAGCAGCGTTTAGCACTGCCACTCATCGTTTCAAGCTCGTTGCTGTTTCTTGCCGGGATGGCGTTCTGCTATTTCGTTGTGTTTAAGTCGGTGTTCACGTTTATTGCGTCGTTTGCGCCGCAATCGATCACGCCAGCGCCTGACATCGAAGCCTACCTGAGCTTTGTGATGACTATGTTTCTGGCCTTTGGGGTCACGTTTGAGGTTCCCGTTGCCGTCGTCTTATTAGTACGCATGGGGATTGTGACCGTTGCGAAGCTGCGAGAAGCACGCGGTTACGTTGTTGTGGGTGCCTTTGTCATCGCCGCCGTGGTGACCCCACCGGATGTCGTCAGCCAGTTTTTACTGGCGGTTCCGCTTTGCGTGCTTTACGAGATTGGTATCTTGGTCGCCAGTGGTGTCAAGCCCCGCAGCCAAGACGATGCTGATGCCGTGTCCTGAGATTTGCATAGAGTAGGCGTAGTTTGCGCATTAAATATATCTGTAACCATTTATCCTATTTGTATGAATGGTTTCAAGAAAAATATCTCTTGTGACTTAAGGTTTTAAGGTATATCTTTTTATCATTGGTTATTGATCTTAGCTTCGGCTAGATCAACCATTGTCTAGTCAGATCGAACCTATTGTGGTTCGATCGTCGGTACTTAAAGGGACCATCGTGCTCGCTCATCGTCTTAAACAGGCCCGTCTACGCGCGGGGTTGTCACAAGAAAAGCTCGGCAAACTCGCCGGTATTGATCCAATGTCAGCAAGCGCTCGTATGAACCAGTACGAACGCGGTAAGCATTCGCCCGACTATCAACTGATGTGCCGTGTCGCTGAAATACTGAATATGCCGGTCAGTTGGTTTTATACCGAAGACGAAGAGCTTGCTCGCCTGCAAGAAATCACGTTTCACCTCGACGCGAATGTACGCCGGCCGCTACTAGTGCAAGCTGAGTCTTTGTTCGCTGCGAACCCGCCTGTTGCAAAGCCAGTTGCGGCAGAGCCCACCAAGTAAACTCGTGTAGAGTTACTTCGGCTTGACCGGGCGCTGACCCAGCGTCAGTGTCAAGGTTTGGGCGCGCCCGTTACGATAGATTCCCAATTCAACAGTTTCACCAGGCGCGTTCGCAGCAATGCGCGCCATGAGTCGTTGGGTATCGTTTACCGGTCGACCAGCAATCGTTTGAACAATATCACCGACCTTTAAGCCGCCTCTCGCACCGGGGCCATCACGCATGATTCCCGCAATAATCACGCCTCGAACCCGCTCTAAGCCGAAGGCACGCGCCAAATCCGGTGTCATGTCTTGCGGTTCGATGCCAAGCCAGCCTCGTTTAACAAACCCAAACGTCACAATTTCGCTCAATACTTTTTGTGCCGCTGCGGCTGGGATCGCAAAGCCAATTCCCAATGAGCCCCCAGATCTCGAATAAATCGCCGTATTAATGCCCACCAACCGGCCGTTCGTATCTACCAAGGCTCCGCCAGAGTTTCCCGGATTGATCGCGGCATCTGTCTGAATGAAGTTTTCGTAGGTGTTGATACCCAATCCTTCACGCCCCAGGGCAGACACAATACCCATTGTGATTGTTTGGCCAACACCAAATGGGTTACCGATCGCAAGCACCACATCCCCTATTCTGGGAGGATCAAGTAACTCGAAGCCCAACACAGGCAATTGACTCATTTCGACTTGCAAGACCGCAAGGTCTGAGTCTGCATCGACGCCCAACACCTTAGCGACCGCTTGGCGGCCATCTGTCAGTGCCACCACAATCTCGTCAGCCCCCTCAATGACGTGAAGGTTCGTTAACACATGGCCCTTTGCCGACACCACCACACCAGAGCCCAAACTAGTGGTTTGTTGGGTTTGATTAAATCCGGGCATTTGTTCAAAAAATTTGCGCATTACCGGATCAGGCGGCAGGGGAATGCGCGACACGGAGACCCGTTTAGTCGTATGAATATTGACCACTGCTGGCGCAGCAACAGACACCGCCCCAGCGTACGATCCTGGTGCTTGTGAGGCGGTGCCGTCAGGACTAGGCAATAATCCAACCGTGCCATTAGGACTGCGATGTTGCGGTTTGACCCCCAGCCAATCCGGGCGCAACGTAGTCACCACAAATAAAACTGCTATACAGACCGTTACCGCTTGGGCAAATAGCAACCAAAGACGACGCATGAGGTGTTCCAGAAAATGATGAAAACGGTGTCAACCCAAACTTTAGAGCAGTGGCTCAACAGCACTCTCAGCACTGCGGCCTTCAATGACTACTGCCCGAATGGCCTACAAGTTCAAGGCAAACCAACCATCTCGCATATTATCTCGGGCGTGACCGCAAGTCAGGCCTTAATTGACGTCGCAGCGCAACGTCAGGCCGATGCCATACTCGTACATCACGGTTGGTTCTGGAAGGGCGAAGACCCGCGAGTGCTCGGGACTCGAAAGCGGCGTCTTGCTGCACTCCTCACTCACGACATCAATTTGCTGGCCTTTCATTTGCCACTAGACGCTCACCCAGTGCTTGGCAACAACGCGCAACTGGCACGAGTACTGGGTTTGGTGGCAGAGCCAGCGACGGTCTCAAACGGTCTGCTTTGGTTTGGTTCAATGCCTGGCGTCACGACCCTTGCCCAGATTGCCAGCCGCGTCGAGCAACGCTTACACCGCGCGCCACTGGTGATTGGCGCAGAAGCATTACCCGTACAACGAATTGCCTGGTGTACTGGGGCAGCTCAAAACATGCTTGATCAGGCCATCAGCGGTGGTGCCCAAGTGTTTATCACGGGCGAGGTCTCTGAACCTACGGTGCATTTATCGCGTGAAGCGGGTGTGGGGTTTATCAGCGCGGGCCACCACGCGACCGAGCGCTATGGTGTTCAAGCGCTCGGCCAGGCGATTGTCCAAGAGTTCGGCATCAGGGTGGACTTTGTTGACCTCGACAACCCCGTGTAAAGCCGCTTTCGCTGCGACTGACTAGTCATGCTTCTCAACCTTATGCCCGAGTCAGCCCGTTGCGTGAAGCTGACCGAGCACATTTATTATTAATAGGTTCTCTTGAAGTAAGTAAACGCCTACTTTTTAAGCGAGTCCCTGATTTCACGAAGCAGCTCGATGTCCTCGGGCGTTTTAGGAGGTGGGGCTGCCAGATCCATTTTGGCACGGGCAGTATTAATCGCCTTGACCATAAAAAAGATCACAAACGCCAACAAAATAAAGTTAATCACAATCGTTAAAAAGTTGCCCCAGGCAAACAAATTGGCCCCAGCCTTTGTTAAATCAGCGTAAGTTTCAGGCCCCGTGTACTGTGCGGGGCGAGACAACACAACGTATTTGTTACTGAAGTCAACCGAACCACCCACCAAAAAGTTGACCAGTGGCATCACGATATCTTTGACCAACGAGTCAACGATTTTGCCAAAAGCGCCTCCAATGATTACCCCGATGGCTAAATCGACTACATTGCCTTTCATGGCAAATTGCTTAAATTCTGAAATCATTCCCATAATGTTCTGTTTTTATTTGGTTATAAAATGTAGAACTAAGATAAAAAATAATTTTACAATTCAAAGCAAAATATT
>CALCPT010000632.1 GCA_937897265.1 uncultured Alcaligenaceae bacterium | reverse complement strand
CTGTACTAATTCTAGTAGTTCGAGCGTATACGCGCAATAGTCATGTTTTAAATTGAATGGTAAGTGTTAACCCTTGAAATGATTCAAAAAAACATGCTGCGAAGCGAAACGAAGTAAGCACTTCGCGGGATACCTATGCAGAATTTGGATATCCCCCAAACGTGGGATATCGAAATTTATTTTTTGTTTTGAACAAAGTGTGGCGAAAATGCAAAATAAAGTGGTTGTGCTATTCGATTTCGATGGCGATAGTGTGTTGACCGCGTGGTTTTGCTGCAATATGTCGGGGTCACCTCTAGATATTTTTAGTGGCGCAAACAATGCCCGCTTACTGACTGCTTTTTTATGGCGGGGGCGGCGTTTTCTAGTTAACGGACATCACAATAGTTGGGGCAGCAATGTTTGATCGGGGTATGGGCAGATGGTTGGTGTTTGGCTGCTTGGGGTTGTTGGCAGCCTGTGGGATCCCGCGTCCGCCTGATGCTGCGTTGATACCGGCCCCCGACGGTTTGATCGAGCCTGTTTGTGTGACGCCGCCGGCGCAGCATCCGTTAATCGGAAGCTGGTATGTTGTGCGCAAGCAATCTGGCGTCGCTGGCGAAATTCAAACTTTATTGACTTTGTCGGCAGACGGCAAACTGCGTCAGCAGACGCGGGTCAAGCAGGGGCGCAATATTCGCTCTGAGTTGCGTGAGACGGGATGCTGGGATGCGCCAGAGGGTAAGCTGGTGGCACGGGTTAGTCGCTCGAACGGTGAGTTGGTTGATTACCGGGATCCGGTATACACCAACACTTACATCATCGAGCGCAACGATGCGAGTCGGCTGACGTACCGTGAAGATCGGGCGAATAGTCGGTCTGAGGTGGCGCAAAAGGTACCGGCTAGCTTTCGGTTGCTGTAATCCTTCTTCATTGACTTCGCACGCACTGCCTCAGCCCCGGCGCTAGTATTTTGGCTGAGCAAAATACGCAGCTCTGGTGCTGGTCAGTGCTGGGGTGGTTGAATGCGAATGCTGGTTCATTGACTGCGCCCGCACCGCCTCAGCCCCGGCGCTGGTATTTTGGCTGAGCAAAATACGCAGCTCTGGTGCTGGTCAGTGCTGAGGTGGTGGCATGCGGTGGGCGCTGGCTTGCGGCTAGATGTTGGCTAAGCGAGCTAGCACTGTTTCTTTGCCTAATATTTCTAAGACTGCGTCGACTGCTGGGGTTTGGGCTGTGCCGGCTACGACTACACGTAATGGGATGGCGAGCTGGGGCATTTTCAGGGTGTGGGTGGCGAGCACTGTTTTAATCAGGGCGCTAAGTGCTTCGCGGGTCCAGGGGGTTTGGGCGGCTTGGGTTGCGAAGTCAAGTAGGGCGTGGCGGGCGGGTTCGGTCAGGTGTTGGGCGATCAGGTCGCTTGCCGCTGGCGTGAAGGGGCCGCAAAAGAGCATGGCGCCGTCTGCGAGTTGCTCGAGGGTCTCGGCGCGGTCTTTTAATAATTTGACGACGGCTGAGAGGTCGACTTGGGCTGGGTTGCCGCCGCGGGCTGTGATGCGGGGGGCAACGGCTTGTGCGAGTGCGGTGTCATCGCTGTGCTTAATATAGTGTGCGTTGACCCAATTGAGCTTTTTTGGATCCCACTGGGCTGCAGACTTAGAGAGGTGCTGGGGGTCGAACCAGTCAACGAGTTGGGCACGCGAAAACAGTTCGTCGTTACCGTGGCTCCAGCCTAGGCGTGCCAAATAATTAATCATGGCCTCGGGCAAGTAGCCGTCTCTGTCGTATTCCATCACGCTCACAGCGCCGTGGCGTTTTGAGAGTTTTTCGCCATCTGGGCCTAAGATCATTGGCACGTGGCCGTACTCGGGGACGGGTGCACCAAGGGCTCGCAAAATGGTGATCTGTCTGGGGGTGTTGTTGACGTGGTCATCGCCGCGCAGGACGTGGGTGATGCGCATGTCCCAGTCGTCAACAACCACGCAAAAATTGTAGGTAGGGGTGCCATCTGGTCGAGCGATGACCAAGTCGTCAAGTTCGGTGTTTTCAAAACTGATCGGGCCTTTTACCAAGTCGACCCACGCAGTCGCGCCGTCTTGGGGGCTTTTGAAGCGTACGACGGGTTTACGATCAGCGGGTATTGGTGGCAAGACCTTACCTGGTTCGGGGCGCCAGGTGCCGTCATAGCGTGGCTTTGCGCCTTTGCTGCGCGCGAGTTCACGCATGGCCTCGACTTCTGCGTTTGAGCTGTAGCAGTGGTATGCGGTCCCTGCAGCCAGCATGCTTGCCACCACGGCACGGTAGCGATCCATGTGCTGCATTTGATAAAACGGCCCTTCATCTGGGGTCAAACCCAGCCAGTTCATGCCGTCAAGTATTGCCTGCACTGCCTCTGGTGTCGATCGTTCAAGGTCGGTATCTTCAACGCGCAAAATAAACGTGCCGCCAAAATGGCGCGCAAAGGCCCACGAAAACAAGGCGGTGCGTGCGCCGCCCAAGTGAAGAAAGCCCGTGGGCGAGGGGGCAAAGCGTGTGCGTACCGGAGTTGAAGCAGAGGTCATAAGTGAGGCAATTAAAGGTTGAGAGAAATCTAGACTAAAACGCTTTGTAAAAACTGCGAAATGTCAGCGATCTCTTCGGGGCAAACAGAGTGCGGCATTGGGTAGGTGTGCCACTGCACTTTGTAGCCAAGCTCTTGTAGTTTGGCGCGCGAGACTTCTGCGCGCTCGGGAGCCACGACTGGGTCGTAGGTGCCGTGCGCTAAAAAAATGGGTGTATCGAGGTTGGCAGCTTGGTGTTCGGCTTGCGCCAGATCCCCTAAAGGCAGGTAGCCCGACAACCCCATCAGCCCAGCGAGCTTGAAGGGTGCTCGAATGCCCGTGTGCAATGTCATGGCACAACCTTGCGAAAAGCCGGCCAGCACAATATTGGCGCTTGGAACGCCGCGCGCGTTTTCGCGGGCAATCAGAGCCAAAATCGCCTGCTCTGACACACGAATGCCCGCCTCATCCTCACGCTTGACGAGTTGTGGGGTCAAAATGTCGTACCACGAGCGCATCGCCATGCCACCGTTAATGGTCACGGGTTGTACCGTGGCATGCGGAAACACAAAGCGTACCGCTTTGCCAGTGGGTAGACGCAGCTCTGGCACGATGGGCGCAAAATCGTGGCCATCTGCGCCCAAGCCGTGTAGCCAAATCACACTATGAGTCGGGGCAGGGCCGGTTTCGTGCTCAACGCACTCAAGCAAGGTGTTGTCGTTCATGGTGCCGTGTCGGGATCCTGTAGTGTTTTAAGTGCCTGAAATAACGCGCGGTAGTGTTTGCGCAATGGGTCTTGGCCGGGGCGCAGGTTTTCGTTTGCAGCAGCCTCTTTGCGACCTTCGCGTATCAAGGTGCGCAGATGTTGAATATCCGCCTGAGGGTATTTTTGCAGCAGCACGGTGAACGCGGCGTCGTCTTTTAATAAGCGGTCGCGTAAGGCTTCGATGCGGTGCATAGCCTGGGTTTGCTCGCGAGAGCCGTTTTTCCAGGTGTCTAGTTGGGCTCGGATCTGGTCGGCAGGCGCATCTCGCATGAGTTTGCCAACAAAGTGCACCTGTCGCCGCAGGCCTTCGCGGGCGGTCGTGCGCTGCGCCAAGCGGATCGCCTCGTACAGTCGCTCGGAGAGGGGTAGTTGCTTCAAGCGCTCGGGGGAGAGCGCGACGAGCTCTTTGCCGAGGTCGACCAAAGCAAGCATTTCGCGCTTGACGTGCGATTTGCTGGGGCCGTCATAAATAGAGTCGGGCGAGTCGTCTTGGGTTTCAGGTAAATCAGTCATCATGGGGCTATCATAAAGCCTCACGCGAATGGACCCCAAATGGCTACTTCAATTTCTTTTCTTCCGGTTGCTGAAAATCGCCCGATTTTCGAAGATTTAGTGACACAAGCACTTAAACACGCCAAAAGTCTGGGCGCCAGCGATGCTGCGGCCGAGGTTTCAGAGGCGCAAGGGCTGGCAGTCTCGGTGCGCAAAGGGCAGGTCGAGACAGTCGAACAAACCCGCGATCGCTCGATGGACATCACCGTGTTTGCCGGACAGCGACGCGGCTCGGCGTCGACCTCTGATTTTTCACCCGCAGCGATGCGCCAAACCGTTGAAGCGGCCTGGCATATTGCACGCTACACCGCAGAAGACCCGTCTGCTGGTCTGCCTGAGGCGGACTTGTTGGCTAAAGATGTCAAACATACCTTGCAGTTGCATCACCCGTGGGCGGTGAGTGTGGCGCAGGCTACCGAGCTTGCCATTGTTGCCGAGCGCGCTGCATTAGACACCGATAAGCGCATTACAAATACCGAGGGTGCGGGCGTTGATACGCACGAAGGCCATTTTGTACTGGGCAACACCCGCGGTTTTCTGGATGGCTATGCGTATTCGCGTCATGGCTTGTCGGTGGCGCCTATCGCGGGCCGTGGGCAGTCGATGCAGCGCGATTACTGGTACACCAGCGATCGTCGTGCCAACCGATTGGCAGACCCTGCTGCGGTGGGGCGCTATGCGGCCGAGCGCGCTTTGTCGCGCTTAACCGCACGTCGGATTCCCACCGGACATTTCCCGGTGCTGTTTGAGGCGCCTTTGGCGCTAGGCTTGGTTGGTGCATTAACTCAGGCCGTCAGCGGCGGATCGCTCTACCGCAAAGTGAGTTTTTTAGTTGACTCGCTCGGCAAAGAGATCTTTCCTAAACACATCTCGCTAACTGAAGACCCACATATTAAAGGCGCCATGGGTAGTTCGCCGTTTGACGAAGAAGGTGTTCGTACTCAGGCGCGCGATCTAGTACGTGACGGCGTGTTGCAGGGCTATTTATTGTCAACCTATACCGCGCGCAAACTTGGCATGACGACGACAGGTAACGCGGGTGGCTCGCATAACCTAGAGCTCACTTCAAGCCTGACGCGCCGTAAAGACGACTTACCCGCGATGTTGCGCAAAATGGGCACGGGTTTGCTTGTGACTGAGTTGATTGGGCAAGGCGTAAATTACCTCACGGGTGATTACTCGAGAGGTGCTTTCGGTTATTGGGTAAAAGACGGGCAGATCCAGCACGCGGTGCAAGAAGTCACCATCGCGGGCAATCTAAAAGATATGTTTGCCCAAATCGTGGCGGTCGGCGCAGACACCATTACGCGCGGTAGCAAAACGACTGGCTCGATTTTGATTGAGAACATGGCGATTGCTGGCACTTAACCTGCGCGGGCGGCTCTCACTGCGAGGCTAGGTTGAAACATACACGGGCAAACACCTATTCACCTGCAGGTTTAGTCATAAGTCAGCGGTGTAATATTCAAAGTTACGGGTACTCTGACCTGCCCAAATCATTTTCAGGAGACTTCGAATGCAACGTCGTTCGTTTTTAAAGAAAGCCAGCCTTGGGGCTGTTGCCGGTACTGCAGCAGTTGCGGCACCCGTATTTGCGCAAGATGCGCCCACACTGAACTGGCGCTTGGCTTCGAGCTTTCCTAAAAGCTTGGATACCTTGTTTGGAACCGCTGAGCTTTTTTCTAAGTATGTCTCAGAAGGCACCGGTGGAAAGTTTTCGGTTCGCACGTTTGCCGCGGGTGAAATCGTGCCTCCTTTGCAAGTGCTTGATGCCGTGCAAAAAAACACGGTCGAAATGGGGCATTCAAGCGGCTATTACTACACAGGCAAGAACCCTTCTTTGGCCTTTGACACGGCCGTGCCCTTTGGGCTGAATTCGCGCCAAACAAACGCTTGGATGCTTGAAGGCGATGGCATGAAGCTGATGCGCGATGTGTACAAAGAGTACAGCATCGTGAACTTTCCGCTGGGCAACACAGGCACCCAAATGGGCGGCTGGTATCGCAAAGAGATTAAAACGGTCGAGGATATCAAAGGCTTAAAAATGCGAATCGCCGGCCTGGCTGGCGAGATTGTCAGCCGACTTGGCGGCTTGCCCCAGCAGTTGCCTGGTCCCGACATCTACCCTGCGCTTGAAAAAGGCACAATCGATGCGGTCGAGTGGGTGGGCCCGTATGACGATGAAAAAATGGGTTTCGCCAAGGTTGCCAAGTATTACTACTACCCCGGTTGGTGGGAAGGTGGCGCTCAGGTGTCTTTGTATGTGAACGACGCTGAATGGGCAAAGCTTCCAAAAAGCTATCAGTCCGTCATTGAGGCGGCGAGCCGTGCTTGCAATGCAACGATGCAAGCGCGCTACGACAACCTCAATGCGCAGGCGTTACGGCGTCTCTTGTCGCAAGGCACATTGCTGCGCGCGTTCCCTCGGGCTGTGATGGATGCTTGTTGGGATGTTTCGATCAAGGTGTTCGCTGACTACTCGGCCAAAAGCCCGCAATTCAAAACGATTCACGACAACTACATGGGCTATCGCGATCAGGTCGTGCCTTGGTTCAGGTTGGCCGAGGCTTCGTACGATCAGTACGTCGGTGCTGCGCTGTCGCGCCAAAAATAAGCGATTCAGTCGCTGTTTTTACCCCGCCAGCCTGATTTAGGCGGGGTTTTGACTCAAAAGGGTGCTTGCTATTTGGCCAGCATCCTTTTTTTATTGTAGAATCAAAGGCTTTCCTCCAATAACTGGGCTGGCGCACGGGCGGGTTACACGCTTTGGCAAAATCTAAAACGTTATTTGAGGGCCCGTCTGGGATGGTCCCGGGCAGGTATTTTTAGGATCCAATCATGAAGACATTTGTGGCCAAGCCGCATGAAGTCCAACGTGGCTGGTTCGTGATTGACGCGAAGGGCAAAGTCCTCGGTCGTGTGGCCAGCGAAGTCGCACACCGTTTGCGCGGTAAGCACAAGCCAGAGTTCACGCCCCACGTTGATACAGGCGATTACATCGTCATTATCAATGCAGCAGATATCGTCGTAACCGGTAACAAGACGCAAGATAAAAAATACTTCCGTCACACAACGTATCCAGGCGGTATTCGCGAAACAAACTTCGCCAAACTGCAAGAGCGTTTTCCGGGTCGTGCGATTCAGAAGGCCGTTAAGGGCATGTTGCCTAAGGGCCCGCTGGGTTATGCGATGATCAAAAAGCTCAAGGTCTATGCGGGTGCAGAACATCCTCATTCGGCCCAACAGCCACAGACCCTCGAACTCAAAGGATAGGCCATGATCGGTAATTGGAATTACGGAACCGGCCGCCGCAAGACTTCGGTGGCTCGTGTCTTCATGAAGAAAGGCGCAGGCAAGATTGTTGTAAACGGCAAGCCCGTTGACGAATACTTTGCCCGCGAAACTGGTCGTATGGTCGTGCGTCAACCGCTCGAACTCACCGGCCATTTAGCTTCGTTTGATTTTCATATCAATGTGCACGGTGGCGGCGAAAGCGGTCAGGCCGGCGCAGTGCGTCACGGCATTACGCGTGCGCTGATTGATTACGATGCAGCGTTAAAGTCTTCTCTGTCGAAAGCAGGGTTGGTCACACGTGATGCACGCGAAGTTGAACGTAAGAAAGTTGGTTTCCACAAAGCACGTCGTCGGAAACAGTTCAGCAAGCGTTGATCGAAGTACCCGAGGCTGCATCTTGGCCTCAGTGCAAAAAGACCGCGCAAGCGGTCTTTTTTTTCAGTATTGTCGCTCGCATGGTTGTACTTTTGTACGGCAAGTTTTTTTCGACAGGCTGCAGTTCAAAAATAAGTCACACACGCATGGGATAATATTTGCCTTATCGCGCCGCGCGTTCGGCCAATAGGCAGTCACAGAATTAGGAACCACAGCATGACACAAGCTTCAGCAAAACGGATCAAAGTTGGCATCGTCGGCGGCACGGGTTACACCGGCGTCGAACTGTTGCGTATTCTGTCGCAGCATCCCAACGTCGAGCTCACAGCCATCACCTCGCGTCAAGAAGACGGCATGCCTGTTGCCAATATGTTTCCTAACCTGCGTGGGCACGTGACGCTGGCATTTTCAGCCCCTGACAAAGCACCTTTAACAGGTTGCGACGTAGTGTTTTTTGCAACTCCGCACGGTGTGGCGATGGCGCAGGCCCCCGAGTTGCTTGCTGCGGGTGTCAAGATCATTGATCTGGCAGCAGACTTTCGTTTGCAAGACATCAAAGCGTTTGAAAAATGGTACAAAATTCCGCACACCTGCCCCGAGATTTTGAAAGAGTCTGTATATGGCGTGGTTGAGCTGAATCGCGCTTCGGTCGCCAAGGCACGTGTTGTCGGTAACCCTGGTTGCTACCCGACCACGGTTCTGCTTGGTCTGGCGCCCTTGCTTGGTGGCAAACCGCTGATCGATACGTCTGATCTGATTGCAGATTGCAAGTCAGGTGTCAGCGGTGCTGGGCGTAAGGCCGAGGTGGGTAGTTTGTTGTCCGAAGCCAGTGATAACTTTAAAGCGTACGGCGTTGCTGGGCATCGTCATCAAGCCGAAATCGATGAGCAGCTGCAGCGGTTGGCCGGTGGGCCGGTTGGGCTCACGTTTGTGCCACATTTAGTGCCTATGATTCGCGGTATGTTCAGCACGATTTACGCTCGCATCTTGCCTGAGGCACGCGACGTCGATTTTCAAGCGCTCTTTGAAGCACGTTATGCCAACGAAAGCTTTGTTGATGTCATGCCGTTCGGCAGTCAACCTGATACACGTTCGGTTCGCGCCTCCAATACCTTGCGTATCGCACTGCAGCGCCCGGGCAACGGCGATCGTTTGATTATTTTGGTGGTGCAAGACAATCTCGTCAAAGGCGCCTCTGGTCAAGCGATTCAAAATATGAATTTGATGTTTGGCTTGCCCGAAAACACAGGTTTGAATCAAGTCGCGATTCTTCCGTAAGGCCTCTGAGCGCATGACGAAAGTCGTTGGGCGTGCCTCTGTTTGGGTGCTGTGTGGTGCTGTGTCGTTGTTTGTATTGGGTGGGCTAGTCACCACCCTGGTGCTGCAGGGCCCCATTACAGCGGCGCGGCAATTGCAATTGCAACTGCGCACCGAGCGCGCCACTTTGCTGCAAGAGCGTGCTGAACTAGACGCTGAGCGCGCTCAAACCCTCTCGCCCTTTTCTCAGGCTGAGCGAGCGTTACTAACCGAGCGTGCCGCGCGTCTCGAACTTGAAAAGATATTAGCAAGCGTTCAGTCAGAGCTTGGGCGTACGCAAGATCGGTTGGCTTTCTTTGAAGATCTGTTGCCACCGGGTCCGCACGGGGCGCTTGATATCAGGGCGGTTGACATTGAGCCGCACGCAGACGGGTTGCGATATCGCGTTTTGTTGATGCGCAGTGGCAAAGCGACCAAGCATTTTGTGGGTGCTTTACAGTTTGTGGCTACAGGTCATTGTCGCGGAGACGTTGACGCGCCAGAGCAAATGATTATTTTGCAGCCTTTGCTGGCCGAACTTGCGCAAGGCGCTGAGAAAGGGGTGGGCGAGCAGAGCCAAGATGCCATGAGGCAATCCGCTCAGCAGGATGCGCGGCACCAGACTCAAACCCAGCAGTCGGTGACGCAACAGGTCGAGGGTCTGCAAACTGAGTCGCAGCGAGCCGTGTTGCGACTCGATTTTGCGCAGTTTCAGCGTGGGCAGGGTTTGTTGGCGCTTCCGCCAAGATTTGCACCAAAGTCTGTTACGGTGCGAGTGCTTGAGGGGGATATTGTCCTTGCCTCTAAAGTGGTTGCTCTATGAATGCCAATGCACTTGCGGTATAGTTGACCAACGCACTCAGGTATCACGTTATTTAGTATCGTCCCACGGGACAGGAGTCACTTATGAGCATCGCCACACAAACTGTTGATCTGCAAGCGCCACCTACACCGATTCTGTTTACAGACTCAGCGGCTGCCAAAGTTAAAGATTTATTGATCGAAGAGGGCAATTCAAACCTCAAGCTGCGCGTGTTTGTGCAGGGCGGTGGTTGTTCGGGTTTTCAGTATGGTTTCACCTTTGATGAAGACGTCAACGAAGATGACACAACACTTGAAAAAAATGGTGTCGCGTTGCTGGTTGACCCAATGAGCTTTCAGTATTTGGTGGGCGCTGAAATTGATTACAAAGAAGACATCGAAGGATCGCAATTCGTCATTCGCAATCCAAATGCCTCAACGACTTGTGGTTGTGGCTCGTCGTTCTCGGTCTAAGCTGCACAAGTTAGGCAGGCCAGGTCGCCCCTAAGATTCGCGCGCCGCGCGCCCCAGTTACCTTGGGGTTGCCGGCAGTCACCCCGTGCTGATGTGCCCAAGCAAGCCAGGCAAAGGCCAGTGCTTCGACATCTTGCGTGCCCACCCCAACACTCTCAGTCGTTGATACCGTGCAGGTCAGCGCCGCCTGCAGGCTTTGGCGTAACGCGCTATTGCGCGCACCACCACCACACAGTAAGACCTCTTGTGCGTCTGGGGCATAGGTGTTGATCGCCTGGGCTACTGTGGCGGCTGTGAAAGCACACAAGGTGGCCTGTACGTCTTGTGGCGTTAAGCGTTGCCCTGGCTCAAGTCGCCCTAGGCAATATTGCAGTCGAGGTTCAAGCCACTCAAGGTTGAATAGATCGCGCCCAGTCGATTTTGGCGGTGCTAATGCCAGCCAAGGCTCTGTGTTTGTTAACCGATCGAGCAACGCTTGGTGTACTCGACCCTGCGCTCCCCAAGCACCGTCAGCGTCAAAGTTTTCTTGGGTATGCAACTGACACCAGCTGTCCATTAAGGCATTTGCGGGCCCGGTATCAAAACCAAGTGGGTCTGTACCCGGCCGTAATATCGTGATGTTAGCGATGCCGCCCAGATTCAAAATCACGCGAGTATGGTCTGTCGAAAAAATCCCTGCGTGAAACACCGGCACCAAAGGTGCGCCCTGGCCACCAGCGGCGACATCGCGACTTCTAAAGTCGGCTACGACGGTGATGCCTGTGAGCTCGGCAAGCAGGGCGGGAGCGTTGAGCTGAATGGTGTAGCCAAGACTCGGCTGATGCCTGACGGTTTGCCCATGCGCGCCAATGGCTGCAATTTGCGAGGGTGAAAGCTTAGCGTCTTTGAGCGTTTGAGCGACTAGCTCGGCATACAGTGCGACCAAGCTGTTGGCGGCTAGCGCAGCGCGTGCGAGTTCGTCAGGGCCTGAGGTATTTAGCGCGAAGAGAGTTTCGCGTAACGTTGGGTCGAACGCACTGGCAGCGCGTGCAAGAACGGTAGGCTTGCCTAGGGGGTCAAAGCTCGCTAGTACGGCATCCACCCCATCCAGGCTGGTGCCAGACATCAGCCCAATGTAGTAGGTCGAGCTCAACACCTAGGCCGGCATTAGCGGACGGCGACGCTACTGATTTCAGGCATGACCTCTTGAAACTTGGCCAATACTTGAAGCTGTTGCCGATAGGGTGCAACAGCTTGGGCAAACTCAGCGCGTTGCTCGGGCTCAAGCGGGGTCGCCGCAGGCATCGCTGCGGTTGCTGAGAGTGGGTCAATGGGCTTGTCAGCGACACGAAATTCGTAATGCAAATGCGCGCCGGTTGACCATCCTGTTGAGCCAACGTAACCGATTAACTGCCCTTGCGAGACTTTAGTGCCAACGGTGATGCCATCGGCAAAGCGACTTTGATGGGCATACAGGGTGGTGATTTTGCTGTGGTGCTTCAGAATGATCGTATTGCCATAGCCAAAGTGCCACCCAGCGAGTTGTACAACGCCGTCTGCGGTCGCATGAATCGGCGTGCCGGTTGGGGCGACATAATCAACGCCTGGGTGATGTCCGGACCATGCTTGATTATTGGCGATGGTGCGTAACCCAAACGTTGAGCTGATGCGCGAGAATTTGATCGAGTTACGCAAAAAAGCCCCACGCAGGCTTTCGCCTTCGAGGTTGTAGTAACTGCCAGTTTTACCGTCTGGGCTGAACCATACTGCCGTTGACGATTTACCTTTGTTCATAAACTCGACTGCTAACACGCGACCTGGGCCTGCTGGGCGGCCTTCGAACGTGCGGTTTTCATAGACAACCCGAAACTGATCACCGCGGTGAATACCGCGAAAGAAGTCAATTTTGCTGCCAAGTACCTCGGCCATTTGCATGGTGATATTGTCGGGGATGCCGGCGGCATCGGTCGTTGCAAATAAAGAGCGTTCGATGGTGCCGACCGCGACTTCAATATGGACTTCGCTTGGGAGTTCAAGTTCTTCAGCGGTGAAGCCGTCGGCCGCCGCGTTGATTTGTAACAGCTTGACCGTTGGCTCACCGGTTGAGTTGCTGGTGGGGGTATGAAAATAGCGAACCCATTGCAGTTGCCCATTGTGATCCGTGGCGGCCTGAACTGAACGACCAGGCACTAGCTTGCTAGCAAAGCGAACTTTGGCCTCTTTGCCTAAATAGGTTGCCAAGCTTGAGTCGGTAATGTCGAGTCGCTTGAGAATTGTGGCGATCGTGTCGCCAGAGCGAATGCGTGTTTCGGTGACGTAGGGCGTATTGGGCGCCGTTGCAGAGTGTTCAGCAGGGGTTGGGTCAGCCTCAAGAGGAAACGGCAGTACGTTTTGAACCAGACTTTGTTCAGGTGGAATGGGCTCTGTTTGTGCGGGTTGCACCATACCTAAGGCCGCAGCACCGATGCACAAGAGCAAGGCGGCACTTAATAGCAAGCCGCGCAATAAGCGCGAGCCAGTATTTGCCTTGTCAGACGTGCCTAGTGCAGTGAGGGCGCCTGCCCCGACAGTGGCTAGGTCGTTATTTCGAGTCATTAAGCGATAATCCTGTTCAACTGGGTAGTGCACGCAACCCCTCGCGATTACAGCGATTACACTTGGGGGCGCTTAGCGTCTTGCATGAGGTTTGCGTATGATGTTCGGCAAAGCCCTTGCAAGAAAACAACAATGTTAGCCTATTTTTCACTTCTAAGTCTTTTTTTAATATTTTTTACACACATAGTGGCTTTTTTCTGATATGTCAACGCAAAAATATACGATCACGCAAGACACCGAAGCTCAACTGCGCGTTGCCCTGCGCGGCTGCGACGAGCTGCTGGTTCAGGCCGAATTTGCTCAAAAACTGGCCCGTAGTCAGGCGACTGGCATCCCACTCAGAATTAAGCTAGGCTTAGATCCAACGGCGCCCGATATCCATCTTGGACACACCGTGGTGCTCAACAAGATGCGCCAACTGCAAGATTTAGGGCACACCGTCATTTTTTTGATTGGCGATTTCACCTCTATGATTGGCGACCCCTCGGGGCGTAACACGACGCGGCCACCTTTGACGCGCGAGCAAATCGCTGAAAACGCTAAAACGTATTACGCTCAGG
>CALCPT010000631.1 GCA_937897265.1 uncultured Alcaligenaceae bacterium | reverse complement strand
TCTTTGCGATACCAGCCACCCATTTGCACACCCACGTTGCCACAGGTGAAGTTAATGATGTTGTATTTTTTGTAGACTTCGCGCACGAGTGCCATGCCGCCGCCATATAACAACCAAGCATTATGCTGGCGCGCGTTCAAGCCATAACTGAGGCCCGTATCAAAAGTCAGTGCAGTATTCTTTCCGATAAAGTAGGTGCTTAAGGTGTGATTACACTCAACCGTGCCGTTACTGACGCCGTCCATACTTTGCGGCGCTGGCATGATTTCACCGCCTGCAAACACGCGAATTTCGAACTTACCTTCGGTGAGCTGACCCACGCGTTTGGCGAGTTCTTCAGCCGAGCCATAAATGGTATCGAGACCTTTTGGCCAACTGGTCGACATGCGCCATTTAACGGTGGGGCTTGCTTGCGCAAAAGCCGGTGCGCCTATTGCGGCTAAGCCAGCCCCAGCGGCTGTGGCAGTTTTGGTAAGAAAACGACGTCGTTGCATGCGAATCCCCTAGAGAGAAGTTAAGTGAGCATACTGATAGGTCAAAAAAATATCAACAACTGTACAGATTACGGCCTCAAGGTTTGACGCCGTAACCACCTCCACCTGGCAAGCCTAACTCAAGGATATCGCCCTCGACCATGTCGACTACGCCTTTTGGATGTTCGACTGCCTGACCATTGAGCAATACGTGGCCAGTTCGTCCTGCTTCCCCACCTTCGATACCTTTGGCGGGCACGCGTGTGCGTTCTGTTAATAAAGACACGCGCAGGCGACCAGGCCAACGCGACTGAAACGATACTTTTTGCCCCATGCCGCCGCGATGCATCCCTTCGCCACCCGAGCCTTCGATTAGGCTCTTGCAGCCGAATAGCACCGGTGAGAGCATCTCAGCCACTTCTATTGGAGTGTTTGAAATGTTTGCGGGAAACCCCGAGGTCGGTGGCCCATCGCGATCACGCATCGCCCCCATACCACCATTAAAAAACAGAATGCTCGAAAACGATGTGCCCAGTGCAGGATTGACTCCCCGCATCAGCACGGACCACAACGGCGTACCACTATCGGCCTGTACCCGCTCAGGCATTACCGGGGCCAGCGCTTCAAAAACCGCAGCTTGCAATTGATGGCCAATTAAATGCCGTGCACCGACCGCCGCCGGCGGCTTCGCGTTCACAATCGTCCCTTCAGGCGCAATCACTTTAAACAACCGAGTGAAGCCATCGTTGTTCGGAATGCCTGGTGACAAGAGACACTTAAAGGGATAAATCGTATACGCGTAAGTATGGTTAAAGGTCTCATTGATTCCAAATCTGACCTGGGCCGTACTGCCACTGTAATCGACTGTCACGCCCTCGTGGCTGACTGTCACCTTGGCTTGAATTTTGATCCGCTCATCCCAGCCATCAGACTCGACAGAGCCGTGATAAACGCCCGAAGGAATTTTTCGCAACTCGCGCAACGCTGCATCTTCAGAGGCTTTAAAAATTGCGCCTGCAATGTCGTGAATGTCGTTTAAACCATATTCTTGCAGCAACTCGACTAAGCGCCGCTCAGCAACCCGTAGCGCCCCGACTTGGGCTTCGACGTCACCGCGCACTTGTTGTGGCAAGCGAACGTTGGCTTCAAGCATCTGCATGACCCAGGGGTTAAAGACCCCAGCTTCGGCTAATTTGATCACGGGGAATCGGATGCCTTCTTCATACACTTCACCCGCATCGGCAGACCACTGACGTCCCCCCACATCTGACAAGTGTGCGACTGCCATCGCGAACGCCACTAGGCGATCGCCAAAGAAGATCGGCGCGACCATCGTCGCATCAGGCAGATGCCCAGTACCGATCCACGGGTCATTGGTAAACAGAATATCGCCTGGCTTCAAGGACTCTTGGGGAAACACCTTCAAGATGCCTTTAAGCGACAAAGGCGCTGTACCAATAAAGCCTGGGATGCTAAGCGCTGACTGGGCGACCAGCCGCGCTTCTGGATCAAGTAGTACGCAGGCAAAATCGTTTGACTCTCGCACGACGGTTGAGAACGAGGTACGTTTAAGCGTTGCTCCCGCCTCGTCGGTAATCGCGATGAGTCTATTCCAGTAAATTTCAAGATCAATCGGGCTCATGCCATACTCCTTCGCTGATTCATGCTGCACGACCTTGGCGGGCACCGAGGGTGATTCTTAAATTACCGTGCGTATCTAGGGTAAAGACATCGCCTGGGCCAATCACCACTGTCGAACCGGGTTGTTCAACCAAGGCAGGCCCCTCGAAACGCTGCTCGGCTCGCAACTGCTCGAGCGATAGCACCGGCGTTTCAATAAACCCCTCAATATCCGGAAAAAACACCTGACGCGAACGCGCGGCCTTTGCAGGCTGACCGACGGGCGCTTGTGACGAACGCACCTCGGCACTGCGTGCGGCGCTCGCAGAGGCCTCGACTCGCCAGTTAACAGCTTCGACCCGCTGTCCGATCAATTTCCCGCCAAAGCGGGCTGCATAAGCCTGCGCAAATGAAGCCTCGATGGCAGTCTGTTCAGTCTGCAGCAAGTGCGCCGGCAATTCGGTCTCGACCTCAAATCCTTGCCCAACATAACGCATATCCGCACTACGGCGAAACGAAATCAGCTCTCGCGTGACTCCTGCCGAAGCCAACTCTTGACTCAAGGCGTCTTCCATCCCTTGCAGTAAAGCTTCAGTCGCGTCCCAGTCCATCTCGCTTAACCGAGCGTAACGCGTGCGAACCATATCCATTTTCATGGGTGCCACTAACAAGCCAAACGCAGAAAACACGCCCGCATTAGCTGGCACCAGCAAATCAGAACAACCACTGCGTCGCGCGACTTCGCGAGCATGAATCGGGCCAGCACCGCCAAACGCCAACAAGGTATAACGTCGAATATCACGACCATTTTCGACTGCATGAATTTTGGCGGCCACGGCCATATGCTCGCAAACAATCCGATGAATCCCATTGGCGGCTTCGACAATACTCAAACCCAAGGGACGTGCGACGTGCTCTTCGATCGCTCGCTCGGCCAAGTCGAGTCGCAAACTCACTGCGCCGCTTAACGTTCCCTGCGGATCAAGATAACCGAGCACCAGCGCCGCGTCAGTCACCGTGGGGCGCGTGCCCCCCAAGCCGTAACACGCGGGCCCAGGGCTTGACCCGGCGCTGTGGGGGCCAACCTTCAGCAAACCAGTGGTGTCAACGTGAGCAATACTGCCACCGCCTGCACCAATCTCAATCAAATCGATCGTTGGCAACCGTACCGGCAGCCCACTGCCCTTCTTAAAGCGTTGCTGACGCGCCGCTTCAAACTCTGTCGTAATCGAGGGACGTCCATTAGAAATCAAACAAGCTTTAGCCGTGGTGCCCCCCATGTCGAAGGCCATGACATTCGGTGTGTTTGACACACGCGCCGAATGTGCCGCACCCAACGCCCCCGCTGCGGGGCCCGACTCAAGCATACGGATCGGCATGCGCTCACCGAGTTCGCGAGCAATGACACCACCGTTTGACTGCATAATATGCAAGGTCCCCTTAAGCCCAGTCGCCCGCAAGCCGTCTTCA
>CALCPT010000630.1 GCA_937897265.1 uncultured Alcaligenaceae bacterium | reverse complement strand
CAAATACGCTTGCCTGCTGTTCGAGGGTCATCTCTTGAATGTCATCGACGCAGACTAATTTGACCTTTGAGCCAGAGAGTGGCCTGGTCGCCCAAGCCATGATTTCAGCGGCTGATGTGGCCAAATCAAAGAAAATCGACGATTTTTCGGCGGCAATAGCGCGCAGAACATGGCTGCGCCCAGCACCTGGTGGGCCCCAAAGATAGAGGGCGCGACCGGGCGCGAGCCCGCTTGCTGCCTCGATTGCAGCCGTGTTTGACCCCACAACTGTGTTGCTTAAAGTGGGGCCTGGCGCGGGGATGATCTCTAGAAGTAACTGCCGACTCATCGACTCATCGTAAAATTAGGTATAAACACGGGAAAATCTCCGCAATTGTCACATAACCTTGGCTTTTTCTTATGACCCAACCACAAGCACCCCTCACTTACCGCGATGCGGGCGTAGATATTGACGCCGGAGACGCACTCGTTGATCGCATCAAGCCCTTGGCTGCACGTACGATGCGCGACGGTGTTCTGGCAGGGATTGGTGGCTTTGGTGCGCTGTTTGAAGTGCCCAAGCGCTATAAAGAGCCCGTTTTAGTCTCTGGTACTGACGGGGTGGGCACTAAGCTCAAATTGGCTTTCGACTGGCAGCGTCACGATACTGTTGGCATTGACTTGGTGGCCATGAGCGTCAACGATATTTTGGTGCAGGGTGCCGAACCCCTGTTTTTTCTGGATTACTTTGCTTGCGGCAAACTTTCGGTCGATGTGGCCGCACAAGTTGTTGGCGGCATTGCACGCGGTTGCGAATTATCAGGTTGCGCCCTGATCGGCGGCGAAACCGCCGAAATGCCCGGTATGTATCCCGACGGTGAATACGACTTGGCGGGTTTCGCGGTGGGTGCTGCTGAAAAATCCAAACTGATCGATGGCAAATCGATTCGGCCGGGTGATGTCGTGTTGGGCTTGGCCTCAAGCGGGGCGCATTCAAACGGGTTTTCGTTGTTGCGCAAGATTTTGCAGCGCGCAGGTGCGCGACCTGAACAAGATTTTCATGGTCGTCCCTTGGGTGATGTTGTGATGGCTCCTACACATTTGTATGTCAAACCCGTGTTGGCGGTGTTGGCGCAGTTTGAAGGTCAGATTAAAGGATTGGCCCACATCACCGGCGGTGGCTTGCTTGATAACGTGCCACGTATTTTGCAGAAAGGTTTACAGGCGCATCTGCAGCGCGATGCCTGGCAAATGCCTCAACTCTTTTCTTGGTTGCAGCAGCAGGGTGGCGTTGCTGATGCTGAAATGTATCGCGTGTTTAACTGCGGCATTGGCATGGTTGCTGTCGTGGCACCTGAACATGCGCAAGCCATTAGCGCTGCCTTGCGTGCACAAGGCGAAACCGTATATCAGTTAGGTGATATTCGTGAATGTGCAGAGGGTGTGGCGCAAACTGTTGTGGTGTAACCAGGCAAGCCGTTCTGCTGTAAAAAAATAATCGTTTGTGTTGTAAAAAATATAAAGGCATTGCGCACAGTGCCGCCCAGGGCATATCGACCTTGGGTAATGAGGAGACAAAAATGAAACGAGCTGCAGCAGGTCGTGTATCAAACGCCTTACGCGCACGAAAGTCATGGCGCACCTTGTTACATAGATTTGGCTTTGCTTTCATAATCGGTGCTGCTCCAGCGCTGGGCTTGGCACAGACGTCCGCAGGTTGGGCCCCAACTAAACCCATCAAGCTGGTTGTGCCTTATCCTCCGGGCGGGGGCTCGGATATTGCTGCGCGTGTCATGGTTAATGCCTTGGGCAACCGGCTTGGACAGCCCATCGTGATCGAGAATAAACCTGGTGCAAATGGCGCAGTCGGCACTGAGATCGTGTTTAACGCTGCGCCCGACGGCTACACGTTGATTATGTCGGGAACAGACGCCTATTCACGTTATCCAGCGTTGTACCCAAATGCAAAATTCGTTTCTGCACAATTTGTGCCTGTCGCACCCACGGCGATTGTCAATTTCGTCTTGATGGGGCGCCCAGGACTGCCTGCTAAAAACCTGCCCGAGCTTTTAGCGTTGGCAAAAAAGCGGCAATTGAGCTTTTCGAGTTGGGGTAACGGCAGCGCAGGTCATGTCGCGATGGCTCAGTTTAACCTGGTAGCTAAGACCGAGATGTTGCACGTTCCCTATCAGGGTGCTGCGCCGGCGGCTCAGGCAGTGGTGGGTGGTCAGGTTGACCTGACGCTGATGCCCGTGCTGTTGGCGCATAGCTTTAAAGATCGGCTGATTCCTTTTGGTATCGTTGCGCCCGAACGCCTTGAACTGATCAAAGATATTCCGACCCTCATTGAACAAGGCACGAACGTCTCAGCCCCCTCTTGGGTAGGTGTGTTAGCACCACCAAAAACACCAGCAGCGGTCGTGGCAACCCTTGCCAAGGCGATGATCGAAACGATGTCCGATCCCGCCATTGATAAAAAATTGAATGAAGCTGGGTTGGCACCCTTGCATGGTTCAACGCAAGAGTTTGCGGTCTTGATTGCGAAAGACTTCGACTTTTGGGGTAAGGCGATTCGCGATGCAGACATTAAGGTAGATCAGTAAGTCTCGAGCTATTTGCTTAGCTGGTGGTTTGCCGCCTGTGTGACTGGCCATCGATGAGAAGGTATGGGTGGTGACCATGGAACATAAGCGCAACGCGATCGTATTTTTTTTGATCTTAGTATTTATTGCGGCAGGATTCTTAGGGATTTGTCATGCCGAAGTGATCGCCGTGCCCGCTGTTCGAGCAAAAGGTTCGCCTGAGGTGACTTTCACCCTTTTGTATCCAGCTAAGAACCCGAAGGTCACCTTGCTTTTTATTCCTGGCGGGCCCGGATCTACCGGGCTGGGACCGAACCATAAAGATTTGAAAAATCACAGCACGTTTATGCTGCGTGAGCTTGCGCTCTCCAACGAACTGCGGTCTGAAGTGAATGTCGTAATATTCGATAATCCAACCAAAATGGACTTTGGGTACCGCGGTGTGCAGCCACGTTATGGTGATGATCATCTTGCGCGCATTGAAGATGTCGTACAGTTTTATAAAAATAAAACGGGTCTGCCGGTTTGGCTGATGGGTCACAGCAATGGAACAATTAGTGTGACCGAATACATCAATCGCTCAGAACAAAATGCTCAAAATGTGGCCGGTTTGATCCTTAGTGGTAGCCGAGCCGAGATTACGCTTAATAAAAAAATCAACACACCTTTGCTGATGTTGCATCATCAAACGGACCAATGCTCTGGTACTCCTTATGCCGCAGCTCAAAACAATTATGTAAAGCTAAAAGCTCTCGGCTCTGCCGTATCCGAATTCAAGACTATCTTGGGTGGTGAAGCTGCGGGTAATCCTTGTTCGGATGGCTTTCATATGTATCGTGGCGCCTATTCAGAGGCGACGCGGCATATTGAATTTTTTGTCTTACGCTGATTCGGTTGCTCATGAAGCGAGCCGTTATCTGTCAGGTTTCGCGAATCGCCAAATTGCTGACAAAGCTCACTACCTGCTCAGTCGAGGTCGGTGAGCAGGCATCAATCATGTGACGCTCGGGTTGGCTGCGCAGCCAGGTGATCTGGCGTTTTGCCAGTTGACGAGTGGCCGAAATTGCTTGTTCTCGAGCTTGTTTGAAGTCTAGCTCACCCTCGAGCATTGACCAAAGTTGCCGATACCCCACGCAGCGCACTGAAGGTAACCCCGGATGTAAATCGCCCCGCGCATGCAGCGCTTGCACCTCTGCCAATAAACC
>CALCPT010000629.1 GCA_937897265.1 uncultured Alcaligenaceae bacterium | reverse complement strand
GTTGGCGGTATGACCCGCATGCCAAAGGTTCAAGAAAAAGTCAAAGAGCTGTTTGGTCGTGAGCCTCGTAAAGACGTCAACCCCGATGAGGCGGTTGCTGCTGGTGCTGCGATTCAGGGTTCGGTGTTGTCAGGTGATCGTAAAGACGTGCTGCTGCTTGACGTTACTCCATTGTCTTTGGGTATCGAGACGCTTGGTGGAGTGATGACCAAGATGATTACCAAGAACACGACGATCCCAACGCGTCATTCGCAAGTGTTTTCAACGGCCGATGACAATCAGCCAGCGGTGACAATTAAAGTGTTTCAGGGCGAGCGCGAAATCGCTGCAGGTAACAAAACTTTGGGTGAGTTTAATCTTGAGGGGATTCCACCAGCAGCACGTGGTACTCCGCAGATTGAAGTGACGTTTGATATCGATGCCAATGGTATCGTGCACGTGTCTGCTAAAGACAAGGGCACAGGTAAAGAAAACAAAATCACGATTCAAGCGAACTCTGGGCTGACTGAAGAAGAAATTCAACGGATGGTCAAGGACGCTGAAGCGAATGCTGACGAAGATCACCGTATGGCTGAACTTGCCTTGGCGCGCAATAGCGCTGATGGCTTAGTGCACTCGACACGCAAGTCAATGACCGAGTACGCCGACAAGTTGGAAGAGGCTGATAAAACAGCGATTGAAGCGGCCTTGAAAGACGTTGAAGACGCCTTGAAAGATAACGCTGATAAAGCCACAATCGATGCCAAAGTCGAAGCCTTAGGGACTGCGTCGCAAAAGCTCGGCGAGAAGATGTACGCTGAGGCTCAGGCAGCGCAGGCAGCAGCCGGTGCCGGCGCAGAGGGTGCAGGCCCAGCAGGTGGCAGTAAGGCAGCGGACGATAATGTGGTTGACGCCGACTTCAAAGAAGTTAAGCGCGACGCAAAATGATCGCTGTGTTGTAAATCGTATCCGCCCGGAACGCTTTTTAGCCTTCCGGGCGTGTTGTTTAGTTTCACTTACTGAGCTTAGAGTATGGCAAAGCGCGACTTTTACGAAATCCTTGGCGTTGCCAAAAATGCATCGGATGACGAGCTGAAAAAAGCTTATCGCAAACTTGCGATGAAATATCATCCTGACCGCAACCCTGATAGCAAAGAAGCCGAAGAAAAATTTAAGCAAGCCAAAGAGGCTTACGAGATTCTTTCTGATGACAACAAGCGTGCCGCCTATGACCGTTATGGCCACGCCGGCGTTGATCCGAATGCGGCAGGTGCTGCGGGTGGCGCCGGCTTTGGTGATGCCTTTGGTGATATTTTTGGCGAGATCTTTGGTGGTGCGCGGCGTGGTGGTGGCGGTGGTCCGCAGGTATACCGCGGTGCTGACCTGAAGTACGCGATGGACATTACGCTCGAGCAAGCGGCCAACGGGTTTGATACTGAAATTCGAGTGCCAAGCTGGGAAAACTGCGAAGTGTGCAAGGGCTCAGGTGCCAAGGTCGGTACCAAGCCCAAGACTTGCCATACTTGCGGAGGTGCCGGTGCGGTTCGGATGCAGCAGGGCTTTTTTAGTGTGCAGCAAACCTGCCCGACTTGCCATGGTAACGGTAAAGAAATTACCGATCCTTGCGTGTCGTGTGATGGCGTGGGCCGTACTCGCCGTAATAAAACCTTACAGGTCAAAATCCCCGCAGGGATTGACGACAGCATGCGCATTCGTTCGTCGGGTAACGGCGAGCCTGGCATTAACGGTGGCCCCTCGGGCGACTTGTTTGTTGAAATCCACATCAAAGAGCACAAGATTTTTCAGCGCGACAATGATGACTTGCACTGCGAGCTGACGATTCCGTTTACCAGTGCTGCGCTAGGGGGGGATATTCAAGTACCTACCCTGAACGGCAAAGCCGAGATTTCGATCCCCGAGGGTACGCAATCTGGTAAAACGTTCAGGTTGCGTGGCAAGGGTATCAAAGGTGTGCGTGCGTCGTATCCAGGTGATTTGTACTGCCATGTTGTGGTTGAAACGCCGGTGCGCTTAACCGATGAGCAAAAGAATCTGTTGCGTCAATTTGAGGCCTCGCTTGGCGAAGGCAGCGACAAGCATTCGCCGCAAAGTAAGTCTTGGACAGATCGGGTCAAAGACTTCTTTTCTTGAGTTTGTTTCAACCGCCAAAAAAAACAGCCCGTCGGGCTGTTTTTTTTAGCGGTTTACTTCTTTTTCTCAAAGTCGCCTGCAGCCACGCTGCTGAACTGATTGGGCTGTAAATATTGACGCACCGCTGCGTTCAACTGGTCGAGTGTGAGCGCCGCAATTTTTTTGTCTAAATCTGCGGCCCAAGCGAAGGTGCGTTCGCTATCTAAGTAGCTAACCCAGGCCGAGGCAAGACTGCCTTGCTGTGCGCGCGCGAGTTTGCGGTAGTTTAGTAGAGCGGTAATGCCGTCTTTCACCTCGGTCGCTTCAAAGCCGTCCTTGACCAGACGATCAAGTTCTTGGCGTATCGCGTCTTCTACTTTAGTGCGATTTTCGGGGGCGAAAATTGCATAGACACCCCACGTAGCAGTGGGCTCAAAAGACGAGACCGACAAGCGACTGCGAACGTTGTAAGACAGGCCTTCTTTTTCGCGCACACGCATCCATAGGCGGGAGGTTTCAGACGAACCTAACAAGAAGTTTGCAACGTAAAGGGCAGGGTAAGCTGGATCAGTATCCTGAAGCTTTAACCCCAAGTTGGCCGTATAAAAAGCATTTGCCTTATCAGGCGTTAAGGCCTGCATCTGCTCTGGCTTGACCTCGCGATATGGATTGCTAATGCGCGTGTAGGGTGCGCCGGGTGCCCAAGTGCTCAGGGCTTTGATCACCGTTTGCTCAAAGCTCGCAGGGTTAAAGTGCCCCACGATGCCAATTGATACCTTGCTGGCACCGTAAAAGGTTTTGTGAAAGTTCACCAAATCGTCGCGCTTGAGGCTTGCGACGGCTGCCAAAGACTCTTCAAAACTCGGCATGTAACGGATATCGTCTTTTGCCCACGGATTGTCGTGACGCGTGAGCATGCGCGACGCAATTGCAGTTGGCTCAGTCATCGAACTTTTTAGGCTTGTGGTGAGCTTGCTGGTGTATTCGTCGAGTTGCTCTTGCGCGAAGTTCGCGTTCTGCACCACTTCAAAGGCCAGCGCTACAAGCGCGTCGATATTGGCATGTGTGGTTGATAAGCTAATCGTCAAATCGGTGCCTGAGCCCGAAATACCGATTTCGCCACCGAGCGCGTCAATGCGATCACCAATTTGTTCGCGCGTCAGGGTATTGGTGCCCTTAAGTAGAAGGTCTGCTGTCACGATCGCGTTTAAGCGCTGACCCTTTAAGGCCTCGACGCTACCAAACTGTAAGGCGATAGTCGCATTGACACGATCGCCACGCGCTTCTTTGGGCAGCATAGCCAGTTTGACCGTGCCATTGGGTACTTGAAGTGTTTTGCGCTGCGTCAGTGCGTCGATGTTTGCGGGGTCTGGGTCAAAGGCTTCAGCCTGCTTGAGCTGTGTATTACCGGTATAACCTGCCAAGTCTTTTTGTAAGTCAGGGATTGCCAGCAACGGCGCCCGCACTGGCTTATCTGTCGGAATGTACTGACCTTGTGTGCGATTAGCCGGTGTCAAGTACTCTTGCCCGACCCGTTGCGCCTGCTCTAGCGTCACAGCACGAATACGATCGCGCGAAACAAATAACATTCTCCAGTCACCTACGGCGATCGCCTCAGAGAGCACCGAGCTGATTTTTTGTGCATCACTGAACATCTGA
>CALCPT010000628.1 GCA_937897265.1 uncultured Alcaligenaceae bacterium | reverse complement strand
ACGTGTGCTCTTCCGATCTTGATGAACCCAATTTACTTGTTCCACGGCGCGATTACCATTCGGTAGCGTTTGGCGAATCCCATTTTGTTCCATGCGCACGTCACTTCGAAGCAGCACTTGGTTGATCGTCGTATAGACCGGCAATGATTTTTTTGGCGTGCATCCAGTGCTGGCCACCTTCGCCTCTTTGATGGCCCAAGGCCAGGCTGTGGCGGTGCATGCCACCGGCTTTGGCTACACAGGCCGCTCTCACTTTGAAGGCCAGGACGTCATGCAAAGCGGCGTGGCCAAACCCTACGCCTCGGCTTCAGGCTGGTTAGGTCGGGCGATGCGTGTGGCGCAGTCTGAGGGCGGCGTGGCGATTTCGATCCCCATGCCACTCATCTTACGTGGCGACCCTGCGTCAGAGACCCAATATCCGAGCTGGATGCAGGCACCGCCTAAAGCAACCTATGAACTAGTCAGTCAACTTTGGGCTGACGTCCCAGAACTCAAACCCTATGCTGCGCGCTTAATCGGGTCAGACAATGTACGACTCGCTGCCGACGGTACACCCGAACCGAATCAACAACGCAGAACGGCCTACAGCCTAGCTAAAGAAGCCGCACAAAAGATGCAGTTACCTGGCGGGCCAATTGTTGGTGTTTTAGACTTTAACGGCTTCGATACGCACGCTGGGCAAGGCGCAGCAGAAGGCGTCAACGCCACGAAGCTCAAACAAATTGACGATGCCATCAGGGGATATCGCGAGGGCATTGGTGACAAGTGGGCGCAGAGCTTAGTACTCACAGTGACCGAATTTGGTAGAACGGCCAGCGTCAACGGAACCTTAGGCACCGATCACGGCTGGGGCTCATGCGTGTTAGCGGCAGGTGGGCTAGTCAAAGCAAAGGGGATTGTGAGTCAGTGGCCCGGCCTGAAAAAGTCTCAGCTTTTTGAGGGCCGTGATTTGAAAGTCACGGTCGATGCGCTAGCCGTCTACGCGGATGCTCTCCAATCTGTATTCGGCTTACCACCCGAAGTGATTCAAAAAGAGGTGTTCTCTTATGCTCGCGATTCGTTTGAGTCGCGCTTGTTCATTTGATCCCACGAGCCTCTATTGATGACGGTGCACATCGAACGTCACAAAATTTTCACCCGGTGGTGGCAGACTTAAACAGTTAGGATTTTCAAGCGTTCGCCGCATGTCTGATAAACCGGTGCTCCAGTGATGGCTCATCGTTTCGTGGCTGAATTCATAGTCTTTGTAGTGACCTTCGCTTGGTTTGTTTTTATAGATCAACTGAATACAGTTGTAGCGTGCCCCATAAATTTTTTCAGCAAGCGCATCAAACCACGGATCTTTTGCCTTCACGTTTTTGGGAATCCGAGCTAAAGCGTCCCAAAGCTGTTGCCGCAACTGTTGAATATCGTTGAGCTGATTGGTCACACCACGCGTTCGACTTGAGTACTGGATATCTTTTTGACGCTCAAGCACCTCAAAAATATCGGTGGGTAATTTGCCACGAGCGCTCCATAAATCCACTTGAAAAATCAACGTGTCTTCACGCGGCTTCACATTCAATACATGTTCAAGGGGTGTATTTGATACACAGCCACCATCCCAATAAAACTCGCCATCGATTTCAACGGCTGCAAAACCTGGCGGTAACGCCCCTGAGGCCACAAAGTGTTTGGGGTGAAGCTTCATTTCGGTGTTGTCAAAGTACACAAAGTTACCTGTACTGACATTAGTCGCGCCAATCGACACCCGCATCTCTTTGCTATTAATGCGATCAAAGTCCGCAAATTTTTCTAACGTAGCAAGCAATGGAGTCGTATCGTAATAGCTGGTTGATGCAGGGCTGCCGCCTCCCGGGGCTAACGGGCGCGGCGTAAAAAAACCGGGCTGTCCTTGCAGCATCGCTTGGGTCGCGGCAAATGAACCAAACATTCTCTCAGTTTGGTGTTGTGTATAGGTACGAAACGCGTGTGCAGCGGGGCCAAACGCGTCAAACATTGAAGACACTGCGCTTGCGGCAAGCGAAGGTGGCCGACAAATCGTTTCCCAGAATTCTTTCAGCTTAGTCACCCTATACTTGGGCGCGTTACCAGCGATCAACGCGCAGTTCAAGGCGCCAATTGAAATGCCTGCGACCCAATTAGGATGAATCCCAACCTCATATAGACCTTGAATCACGCCGGCCTGATATGAGCCAAGCGCACCACCACCCTGCAGAACTAACGCGACTCGAGGATAAGCCAGTACCTCTTTATGACGCATCGCTTAACCTGCGCGCCGAAACACGAGCTTGTCTTCAGTCGATAAGCTCGCCGTAAAGGCATAGCCCTCACTATTAAATTTTTTCAAATCTTCGGGCTTAGTCACACGTTGCTCGATCGCAAAGCGTGCCATCAAACCACGCGCGCGTTTCGCATGAAAACTCACCACCTTGTACACATCGTTTTTGCCATCCTGAAACACGCATTGAACGATACGCGCCTTCAAGGTTTTAAGGTCGACGGCTTTGAAATACTCTTCAGAGGCTAGGTTGACCAGAACGGGGGATTTCTCTTTTGCTAAGCGCTCGTTTAAATACGGGGCGATGGTTGTTTTCCAAAACGCATACAGATTAGGCCCACCCGGGTTTTCAAGCTTAGTACCCATTTCGAGTCGGTAGGCTTGCATCAGATCAAGCGGCCTCAGTACGCCGTACAGGCCACTCAAGATGGCCACATGCTCTTGCGCCCACTGCAAATCTTTTTCTTTGAGCGTGGCCGCGTTTAAGCCTTCGTATACGTCACCGTTAAACGCCAAAACAGCTTGACGTGAATTTTTTTGCGTGAAGGTTTTTTTCCAGGCGGCATAGCGCTCAACGTTCAGCTGCGCCAAGGCTTCACTCAGATCCATCAATGACGCGACATCATCAGCTGATCGCGTTTTTAGCACCTTAATCAGCTGTGCAGCTTCGTCTACAAACAATGGTTGAGTGTGCAGGTCAGTTGGCAGGGCCGAGTCGTAATCGAGTTTTTTTGCTGGAGAAAGTACAAAAAGCATAACGATGGTCTCAAAAAAATGGGTACTGGTGTGATGTCGAGTTTACCGGCTCGCCTCCGCTTCTGCGCCTTTTGACTAGTTTGGAGGGTAAAACGGCATTGGCAATACAACCACGTCGCAGGAGGGAGGCTACCTAAACCTTGATGCACAGCCAAATTGATCGACTCTGACCCCAGCGAAGCGTGCTTTGCTGACTAAAGCTAATAAGTCACTGTTTCTGCTAGAATAACGGGCTTGACCTAGGTAAGGCGCAAAGCCGCCATACCCGCGATTGTTCCCCCAATTGCACACACCGGAGAGGTGGCAGAGTGGTCGAATGTACCTGACTCGAAATCAGGCGTGGGTGCAAATCCACCGTGGGTTCGAATCCCACCCTCTCCGCCAGTCATCCCGTGCCTATGCGGGCTTATGCTAGCCGCCAGCACAACCTTTCTGACTTTTAAAATCTAAATCCCACGCCAAGTGCCACACCTAAAAGGTTTGTATTAGTAGTGAGTCCCTGGTTCTTCTGCTGAAAATACAGATTTTTCAAGCCTAGGACCGCATCTCCCCATTCAAAACTGCGCCCTACCCCAAGGAAAGCCATGGTGGTCACCTGCGAACTGCCTCCTCCGCCAATGTCTGCATAAAACGGAACAAACCAGTCACTATCCGAGATATGTACTCTTCCTTTGAGACCGACAACAGGATCGGCAACTATCGTGTTTGCATTCGCGGTCAGGCCAATTGGCG
>CALCPT010000627.1 GCA_937897265.1 uncultured Alcaligenaceae bacterium | reverse complement strand
CGAGGGCATTAGCCCACCATCCTTTGATAAGCAATTTGTGCGTGATTATCTTGAAACTCAGCCTTGGGGTAAGACACCGCCCGCACCTAGATTGCCGGCCGACGTCATCGCTAAAACTGCCGCTAAATATCGTGAGGCGCTTGATCGTTTGGTGGCCTAAGGCCTTCGGGTCATCACCGTTATACCGTTTGTTGCGGGTTAAACCTTTCACAGGGCTTTGATATGTCCTCTACCTCTAGTGCAGCCACCAACGCAAAGGCATCGACTGCGTCTGGCGTTGTCTGCGAATCTTCAGCAGCAGCGCAAACAATCGTTGGTGTTGTCATGGGCTCCTCAAGCGATTGGGAGGTCATGCAACACGCGGTCAATATGCTCAACGATTTTGGTATTGCCTGCGAAGCGCGGGTTGTGTCGGCACATCGGATGCCTCAGGATATGGCTGACTATGGAGCTGCTGCGGCAGATCGTGGCTTGCGAGCCATTATTGCGGGCGCGGGCGGTGCGGCGCATTTGCCTGGCATGATGGCGGCGCTCACTGAAGTCCCGGTCTTTGGTGTGCCGGTGCCCTCTAAATATTTGCGTGGCGAAGACTCGTTGTTATCGATTGTGCAGATGCCAAAGGGTATCCCTGTTGCGACCTTTGCAATTGGTGAGGCCGGTGCGGCAAACGCTGCCCTGCATGTGATTGCAAATCTGGCCACAACCGATCACGCATTGCGTGAGAAATTACGTGCGTTTCGCGCACGTCAAACTGAGGCTGCACGTGCAATGAAGGTGCCGCTGTGATCCTACCTGGTGAGTGGCTAGGCCTGATGGGTGGTGGGCAGCTTGGTCGCATGTTTTGTCAGGCTGCTCAGTCTTTGGGGTATCGCGTAGCCGTGCTGGATCCTGCACCTGAGGGGCCCGCTGCCTCAGTTGCCGATTTGCACATTCAGGCTGAATACGATGACGAAGAAGGTTTACTGCGCTTAACTCGCCAGTGTCGTGCGGTGACCACTGAATTTGAAAATGTGCCGGCGAGCAGTTTAAAAATATTGGCTAAACGTTGTCGCGTCACCCCAGGTGCTCAGGCCGTTGAAACCGTACAAGATCGCATCGCTGAAAAAGCCTACATTACCAGCCAAGGGGTGGCGGTCGCACCCTATGCCCCGATTCGTGCTGCTGACGACTTGCACGCTGCTGGTGAGCACTTGTTTCCGGGGATTTTGAAAGTTGCCCGTCTTGGTTATGACGGCAAAGGTCAAGCGCGTGTGCGCACGCGTGCTGAGGCTGTGGCAGCCTTCGAACAATTTGGTGGTGTGCCCTGCGTACTTGAGGCCCTGCTTGACCTACAAGAAGAATTATCGGTTGTGATGGCGCGTGGCTTGGATGGCCAATGCAAGGTGTTCCCGGTTGCTTCAAACGTGCATGATCACGGCATTTTGGCGGTGTCTACTGTCAATATTGAACCCCCGGCCTCGGCCCAGCGGGCAACTGAAGCAGCGCTTGCGATTGCCAACGGCTTACAGTATCAAGGTGTCTTGTGCGTCGAGTTTTTTATTTTGCGCGACGGTCAACTGCTGGTGAATGAAATCGCGCCACGTCCGCACAATAGCGGTCACTACACTATGAACGCGTGCGTGACGAGTCAGTTCGAACAGCAGGCGCGTGTGATGGCGCGGTTGCCGTTAGGCAGTACGCAGTTGTTAGCACCAGTCGTGATGCTGAATATTTTGGGTGATGCCTGGTACACCGACGAGACCGACACTCAAACTGAGCCAGATTGGTCAGGTGTGTTGGCTGTGCCTGGCGCGTCGCTGCATTTGTATGGCAAGCGCGAAGCGCGCCGTGGTCGCAAGATGGGCCATGTGAATTGCGTGGGTAACACGTTGGCTGAGGCGATTGCTGCGGCCAATCGAGTTGTGAACGTGTTGCGCTTGCCAGTCGCTGCCTGACGTGGCTGGGCGTGATCAACCAGTGGTCGCAGCGAAGGTGCAGGCCAGCGCAGACGTAAAGGCAAGTGCAGGGGCGAGTGCAGGTACTAGCGCAGATGCAAGTGCCACTAAAAGTGTAAGTGCAACTACAAGTGCAACCGAAATGGCTCGCGCGATCGAGGTTTTGGTGCGACAGGGTCTGGTCGCCTTTCCAACAGAAACTGTTTACGGTTTAGGTGCCGACGCTGAAAGTGCGTTAGCGGTTGAGCGCATCTATCAAGCAAAGGGCAGGCCCTCTAATCACCCAGTGATTGTGCACGTCACCCCCGAGGCTGATTTGTTGTATTGGGCGGCGAGTGTGCCGCACGAGGCGCAGCTGTTAATTGATGCTTTTTGGCCAGGCCCACTCACTTTAATTTTGAAGCGGGCTGCACATATTTCTTCCGCCGTCAGTGGCGGGCAAGATAGCATTGGTTTGCGTTGCCCTTCACATCCGGTTGCGCAGGCCTTATTGCGTGGTTTTGCGGCCACCCGTACGTCAGGTCAGGGCGGCGTGGCTGCGCCTTCGGCCAATAAGTTTGGTCAAGTGTCACCGACCACCGCCGCCCATGTGCGAAACGAATTTCCTGAACTGGTTGCCCAAGGCATGCCGGTGCTTGAAGGGGGCGCGAGCGACGTCGGCATCGAATCCACAATCGTTGATTTATCGCGCCTTGATCAAGGTGTGGGCCCAGTGTTGTTGCGCCCTGGGCATATCACAGCCGCGCAACTTGCAGAGGTTTTAAACCAAGAGATCGCCGCACCCGACGCTCAGGCGCCTCGTGTATCGGGCGCCTTAAAGTCGCATTACGCACCACATACGCCGTTGCGCTTATTACAGACGCCTGAGTTGCAAAATGCGGTGGTCACACAAACCGCCAAACTTGCTCAAGGGCAGCGGGTGGCAGTCGTGACGCATACACCCCAAGGCATGACACCTGCGTCGAACGACCAATTTGATTGGATCACGCTACCCAACGACCCAGCCGCCTACAGCCGCGTGCTATATGCCACCCTGCGTGCGCTAGATCAGCAAGGATACAGCCAGTTGCTTTGGCAACAGCCCCCTACAGGACTTGAGTGGGCAGGGGTGCAAGACCGGCTCAGTCGGGCTGCAGCGGGCTTTGCTTGATCGTCACGGTTCTACGAACTTCTGACTAAGTTGAAGTGATCTAGGCCGTTTGCAAGATCTTGACTTGCCCCACGGAAAACTGCGTCAAATAAAAAAACAGCGTGCACATTTCATTGCGCACGCTGTTTGTTAACGAACAGTAAAACCGCTTTAGAAGAACGCTTGAATGCCTGTCTGTGCTCGACCCAAGATCAGGGCGTGCACATCGTGCGTACCTTCATAGGTGTTCACGACTTCAAGATTGACTAAGTGGCGCGCAACTCCAAACTCATCCGAAATACCATTGCCACCCAGCATGTCGCGCGCCATGCGGGCGATGTCAAGCGACTTGCCGCATGAGTTACGCTTCATGATTGAGGTGATTTCAACGGCGGCAGTGCCTTCGTCTTTCATTCGACCTAAGCGCAGGCAACCTTGCAAGGCGAGTGTGATCTCGGTTTGCATGTCGGCCAGTTTTTTCTGGATCAATTGATTGGCGGCTAAGGGGCGACCAAACTGTTTGCGGTCAAGCGTGTATTGACGTGCCATGTGCCAGCAGAATTCTGCTGCACCGAGTGCACCCCAGGCAATCCCAAAGCGGGCTGAATTCAAGCAGGTGAAGGGGCCCTTTAAGCCTGAAACACCTGGCAACATCTGTTCGTCGCCAACTTCGACGTTGTCCATGACGATCTCGCCTGTGATCGAAGCACGCAAACCGACCTTGCCGTGGATAGCCGGTGCTGACAAACCTTTCATGCCTTTCTCAAGGATGAAGCCGCGAATGCGACCGTCGTAATCGCCACCCACACACTTGCCCCACACCACAAATACATCGAGATCGGAA
>CALCPT010000626.1 GCA_937897265.1 uncultured Alcaligenaceae bacterium | reverse complement strand
TAACTCGTATGGGCCTGGCGAAGTGCCGGGCCAGTACCGTAACGTCATCCCCAACTTTATCTATTGGGCGATGAAGGGCCAACCGCTACCGATCACGGGTGACGGCAAAATGACGCGCGATTTCACCTACGTTAACGATATCGTCGACGCCTTGCTGCGGGCCGGTGTTGCCGAGGCCGCAATCGGTGCCGAAATGAATATTGCCTCGGCCCGCGAGATCGAAATCGTTGAAATGGCTGAGATGGTCAACAAGCTGACTGGCAACACCGCTGGCTTGTTGTATACCGATAAACGCAAGTGGGATACAAAATCTCGCCTGTTGGCAAGCGTTGATCGTGCGAAAGAGCTACTTGGTTACGATCCAAAAACCACCTTTGAAGAGGGCTTGGTAACCACAATTCAGTGGTTTAAAGACAACTGGGATAACATCTCGCGTGACGCTGAGTTTCCACCCGGCATGTCATCAGCGGTAAAAAATTATGTACTACGCCAAGGCTCCGCCCGCTAATGAAGCAGGTCGTTCAAAGCTATAAAACCGGCGAGGTTGCCTTACGCGACGTGCCGGTTCCGCAGTGTGGCGGTAAGCGAATTTTGGTCCGAACCACCAACTCGCTCATTAGCTTAGGCACCGAACGCTCGACCATCGAATTAGGCCGTAAATCCTTATTAGGCAAGGCGGCTTCGCGGCCTGATTTGGTGCGCCGTGCGTGGGATAAAGCCAAAAAAGAAGGTCTGTTAAAAACCTGGCAAGAAGCCATGGGGCGCCTAGACACCCCCACACCGCTTGGTTACAGCGCCGCTGGTGTCGTTGAACAGTGCGGCCTTGCGGCCACCGAATTCGCCCCAGGCGATCGCGTTGCTTGCGTTGGGCAAGGCTTTGCCTCGCACGCTGAGTTTATTTCGATCCCCGTCAACTTGGCCTGCCGCATCCCTGAAGGTGTGTCTGACGTTGAAGCCGCTTTTGGCATGCTGGGCATCATTGCATTGCATGGCGTGCGCAGCGCCAACCTGACATTTGGGTCAAAAGTCGTGGTCATGGGCCTTGGCTTGCTAGGCTTGCTCACCATTCAAATGCTGCGAGCCTACGGTTGTGAGGTCATTGCGCTTGACCCAGCGGGTGATAAAACAGTACTCGCAAAACAATATGGTTTTAGTCATGTCACCACAGATGCAGCTGATTTAGCCAGACTGACAGAAACGCAAACTCAGGGTTATGGCGCTGACGCCGTCATTATTACCGCGGCCACAAAAGACCGCGGCCCAGTTGATCAAGCCATTCAATTATGCCGGACGAAAGGGCGCATCGTCGTGGTGGGTACCGCCGACATACATCCCGATCGCAACGAACTATGGCTAAAAGAGATTGAACTTGTTGTTTCACGTGCAGCGGGCCCCGGTTCGTTAGACCCCATTTATGAGCTAGAGGGCGTTGACCTGCCAATTGGCGAAGTGCGATGGACACAAAAGCGCAACTTACAAGAATTTCTGCGCTTGATTGCAGATAAAAAAATCGATGTGCAGTCGCTGATTACGCATCGCTTTAAAATTACAGAAGCTGAAAACGTTTACACACAATTTATCGCTGGCCAACTCGCACAGCCCATCGGCGTATTGCTCGAATATCCAGATACCGCAACCATTGCACGTACCTTGCCGGTCGCTGCAACGCGAACAACCTCGCGCGGCACCAACGACAAAGTTCAATTAGGTGTAATTGGGGCTGGCCTGTTTGGTAAGGCGCTTTTACTGCCCGCACTACAAGGCCAAGCCGGCGTTGTTTTACACACGCTGGCTACCGGCTCAGGCGCCAGTGTTGAGCAAAGTGCGCGTAAGTTTGGATTTTTAAATCAAGCGACTGACTCAGCA
>CALCPT010000625.1 GCA_937897265.1 uncultured Alcaligenaceae bacterium | reverse complement strand
CTCTGCCTTTATCACTGGGATTACACTGGACGTAAATGGCGGCGAAGTGATGGCCTAAGCCTCACCGACCAGTCCTTATCTTTAGCATCACCAAACAGCGAACTCGTATGCGTATCTTTGCTTTAGTCTCTTTGGTATTTTTTTCTGGCCTGACACTCATCGGTTGCAGTGCCGATGGCCCCATCAAGCCGCCCCCGGCACGCATGGCGTCGGGTCTCTTTAAAAACGCCGACGCCAGTACCGTAAAAAATAATCTCATGAGTGTCTGCTCAAAAAATCGCCTGCGCATTCAAACCGACAAAAATGAAATCACTTGCACCAGCGCTGAGATCGATCCACAGCGCAATGCCATGATTACTGCCATGATCAATAACGAGTGGGCGTTGCAATACAAAGACGTGGTCGGTTTTACGCTAAGTGTTGAAGGCGCAGACGTACGCGTCAACGCCAACTCTTATCTTGAATTTGTCATGCCCAAAGGCCTGATGGCAGACATGCCCGCTAAATCAACACGCAACTTGCTCGATGATGCCTCATTTATTAATGCGCAACAGTTGCTCAAAGCGGCTGGCGCCACTGAGTAGGCTTCCATGTCAGCACCCGGCAACCCTCATCATCTGACCGTTTTATTTGAAAAGAATCAACAGTGGGTTGATTCGGTTCGCACCACTGACCCCGACTTTTTTAAACGCTTAGCCAGTCAGCAGTCACCCGAATATCTATGGATCGGCTGCTCTGATTCACGCGTACCCGCTAATCAGATCACCGGCTTAGCGCCTGGTGAGGTCTTTGTTCATCGCAACATCGCCAATGTTGTCGTACACACTGATTTAAATGCCTTATCTGTGATTCAGTTTGCAATCGATCAGCTGAAAGTCAAACATATTATCGTGGTCGGACACTATGGCTGCGCAGGTGTTCGCGCGGCGCTTGAAAATATTCGCGTTGGTCTTGCCGATAACTGGATTCGTCACGTGAAAGATGTGCATGACAAGCACGGCTCCTACCTTGGGCGAGTCACGAACGGCCAGCAAAGGCTTGATCACTTATGCGAGCTCAATGTGATTGAGCAAGTCATGAATGTGGCCCACACCACGGTGATGCAGGATGCCTGGGCGCGCGGGCAGGCCGTAACCCTGCATGGCTGGGTGTACGGTGTGCACGACGGCTTGCTGCAAGACTTGCACATGACAGTGAGCGGCCCCGATGACCTGGAATCCCTGTACCGCGAGGCCCTGTCAGGGGTGCGGTTGATGCCGCGTCAGCCCCGAAATTTATGATAAAAAAGGCCTCTTTCGCCCGTCAAATGTGCGCAAGCAGCTATTTAATTAATAGCGAATTGTGCGCCGAAGAACTACGGTGAACGCTAGGCCAAAGCAAGAATCTTAGGAAAGAGCCGCTTCCCTTGCGACCAAACGGTCCAATTCGGCGCAGACGTCCGCCATGCAACCCGAAATCACCATGCGCC
>CALCPT010000624.1 GCA_937897265.1 uncultured Alcaligenaceae bacterium | reverse complement strand
CGGCATTGATAACAAGATAGATTCGGTACGACCATTAGATTGCAGGCCAAATAAAGTGCCGCGATCAAATACTAGATTGAATTCTACATAACGTCCACGCCTATAGGCCTGAAAGTCACGTTCGCGGTCACCGTAGGGCTGAGAACGTCGTTTTTCGACCAAAGGCAGGTAGGCTGGGATAAAGGCGTTACCCACCGAGCGCATGAGGGCAAAGGCCTCTTCAAACCCTGGTTCACTTAAATCATCAAAAAAGATACCACCCACACCGCGTGTTTCGTTGCGATGCTTGAGAAAAAAGTATTCGTCACACCACTTTTTGTAGCGCGGATAGGCACTAGGGTCGTGTGGGTCAAGCGCTGCTTGATTGACGCGATGGAAGTGCCGTGCGTCGTCTTCGAACAGGTAATAGGGCGTGAGATCCATGCCCCCGCCAAACCAAAAGACATCGGCCTGACCAGAACCTTCGGGCGCTTTTGCCACAAACATTCGAACATTCAAATGTGTCGTGGGGATGTATGGATTACGGGGGTGCAGCACCATTGAAACGCCCATGGCCTCCCAGGGGCGACCGGCGACTTCTGGGCGATGTGCTGTGGCCGAAGGCGGTAAGGTTTTGCCTTTGACATGACTAAACAGCACGCCCGCGCGCTCGAAGAGTTGTGCACCTTCGATTAAGCGCGAAATGCCTCCGCCGCCTTCTGCGCGCGTCCACTCGTCTGTTAAGAACAGCTCGCCGCCGGCGCGCTCAAGCTCAGAGACGATGCTCGCTTGCAGGCCTAAAAGATAAGCGCGTACAGCGGCGATATTATCTTCGGACACGACTGCGATCGGTGCGACCGCAGCAGTTGAATGACTATCGGAGGCGATCGCAGCACTTGCGCTCGAGACTGTCGGAGTCAAGGGCGGTGAGGAGTCAGAAGGCACTGAGGGTTTAGTTTCAGACACTGTTAGTTTTTTTCTAGGGCACGCCAACCAATATCTGTCCGATATTGCGCGCCGTCAAAGTGAATAGATTTAACCACGTCGTAAGCGCGTTGCTGCGTGGCACGAACGTTATCAGCAAGGGCTGTAATACAGAGCACTCGACCCCCGGATGTTTGCAGTTCGCCGTCTTTAAGCGCCGTGCCCGCATGAAACACCACACAGTCGGATTGCGACGCAGGGATTCCTGTAATCGCATCGCCTAAGCGTGGAGTCGAGGGGTAATTCGCACTCGCCATCACGACGCCAAGAGCAGTGCGAGGATCCCAGTCAATTTCAGCCTGATTCAGAGTCTCGGTAACGCCGTGTTCAAAGACGTCAAGCAAGTCACTACGAATGCGCATCAGGATCGGTTGCGTTTCAGGATCACCCAAGCGGCAGTTGAACTCAAGCACCTTGATTGGGCGGGTGGCGTCGTCACCATCGCCAATCATTAAACCAGCGTACAGGAAGCCAGTGAACGGGATGCCGTCGGCTTTCATGCCTTCAATGGTTGGAGTGATGACTTCGCGCATCACGCGAGCATGGATGGCGGCACTGACCACGGGTGCGGGCGAATAGGCACCCATGCCGCCGGTGTTGGGGCCTTGGTCGGCATCTTGCAAGCGTTTGTGATCTTGGCTTGTCGCCAAAGGCAGAATATTTTTGCCATCGCACAAAATAATGAAGCTCGCTTCTTCGCCGAGCAGACACTCTTCAATCACCACGCGCGCGCCTGCGGCGCCTAGCGAACCATCGCCCAGCATCGCGTCGACTGCGTCATGCGCTTCGCGGGCGGTGAGGGCCACCACAACCCCTTTGCCAGCGGCTAGGCCATCAGCCTTAATCACGATTGGGGCACCTTGTGCCTCAATGTAAGCGTGAGCGGCGACGGGATCCGTAAAGGTTTGGTATGCCGCTGTTGGAATCTGATGACGCACCATAAATGCTTTGGCGAAGTCTTTTGAGCTTTCGAGTTGCGCTGCAGCACGCGTGGGCCCAAATATTTTTAAGCCTTGCGCGCGAAACGTGTCGACCACGCCTTGCGCTAACGGCGCTTCTGGGCCGACAACAGTTAGGGC
>CALCPT010000623.1 GCA_937897265.1 uncultured Alcaligenaceae bacterium | reverse complement strand
GGCGATGGTGAAGACCGGTATCACGCCAGACTTTATTGTGGTCGATGGTGCAGAAGGAGGCACTGGTGCTGCCCCGATCGAATTTGTGGATCACGTTGGCACGCCACTGCGCGAGGCGATTCGTTTGGTGCACAACACCTTGGTAGGTTTAAATTTGCGCGATCGCATCAAAATTGGAG
Source organism: uncultured Alcaligenaceae bacterium (assembly GCA_937897265.1). Lineage (GTDB taxonomy): Bacteria > Pseudomonadota > Gammaproteobacteria > Burkholderiales > Burkholderiaceae_B > Zwartia. The sequence goes on along the minus strand of CALCPT010000623.1, from coordinate 6,451 downwards.
CATCGGGCAAAATCGTCTCAGCCTTTGACATGGCGCGTACCTTTGCTCTGGGGGCAGATTGGTGCAACAGCGCAAGGGCCTTCATGTTTGCAATAGGTTGCATCCAAGCGCAACAGTGCCACACTGGGCGCTGTCCAACGGGTGTCGCCACGCAAGACCCAGAGCGCCAGCGCGCATTAGTCCCCCTAGAAAAAGCACCGCGTGTCGCGCATTTTCACGAGAATACGTTGCATGCCCTGGCCGAATTATTGCAAGCCTCGGGCCTGCAGCACCCCAAAGACCTGACCACCACACATATCGCCTGTCGCACTGGTGATAATCACATCAGCCTGCTTGCGAGCTTGTATCCCGGCATTACACCTGGCTCGCTCCTGGCCGGAGACCTAGAACGCCCCGTGTTTCAAATTGGCTGGCCAATGGCGAGTGCAGACAGTTTTGCACCACTGGCCTCACTTGACTCGCTACTTGCTCACTAACAAATACGCTCAGTCGCTAACGCTAGCTCTCGAGAGTGTTGAGTCGGCAAGCTAAGGCTTGTACCGACTCTTCAAGCTCGGCTCGCTTTAGCCTTCGTAGGCGCTTGCTGCCACACAATCTTCGTAGCGTGCGGCCCGCTCGATGTAGCCAGAATCGAGCATACTGTCGGCCAGACGCGCAAAGCCCTGCCGTGAGATAGCGCGCCGACAGGTCCAGAGTTCGGCAGCGTGGTAGCGCGTGAGGCATGCCGTCAAGATCTCGAGGCTGACCTGCGGATAAAACGATTTCACGACCCGTGCTAGCTCAGCGGGCCCGTGCTCAGCCAACCAAGGCCTAAACTGCTCAATCGCTGCAATCATCGCCTCAAAACCAGCATGATTGCGCTGCATGCCCTCAAAGGTTGAAATAAAAGTGGTGTACGCGGTGTAGCCGCGTTGGCTGGCAGCGTGCATGACCTCAAGGTTTGCATTCGCCAAGGCTAACGAGACATAAGGCTCAAAGACCTGAATCACATCAAGCTCGCCTCGTAGCAGGGCGTCAAGATTCTCTTGCATGCTGCGGTCTGCGACCCGATTGAGCTGAGCCGGGTCGACACCCACCTCGCGCAAATCTTGCTGCAAACACAGCCACGGAGTCGGCACCTCAGACACCGAAGCGAAACGCAGACCGGGCAAATCCTTAAGCGAAAAAGGACTCCCTTGTGAGCTCGATTTGTTGCTTGCAGCTGGCCGGCATCTGAGCAAAAAAAACGGGTCTTTCGCCGCAACTTCACAAAACGCCACAAGCGAGCCCTCGGTGCGCTGAAACTCATCGCGCTCTTTAATGACCCGCAACGGCCCGCCCCACATAACATCAATATTGCCCTTGGCTAACTCGGCAATCCCCGCCCCAGGCGAGGGAGAATCCAACAAGGTGATCGATACGCCCTGCTCGGCAAACAACCCTAAAGCATGGGTCGCGTAAAAAGGCGCGTAAAACACAGCGCGAAAGTTTTCTGCAAGTTTGATGTTCAAGGTGAGCCCTAGATAGATTACTTTTCCTTATTCTAGAGCAGGTCGGCCTCGCGCCCTGTCTCGGGCTGTGTCCTGATCTCTGTCTTGCTGAGTGGCCAACGTGCCGTTGCAAGCCTCGCGACACAACCGACAACATTGCAACCAGACTCACCGAAGGCCAGGCCGCTCATGCAACGGGGATCAGGTCTGGCACATTTATTGCATGCCAATCTGTTGCATAATCACTTTCACGTTTTTTACTCTACAAGTAAGGCTCTCGATGCTTCGCTCAACATACTGGTTGGCCCCCCTATTCGGTCTTTTTTCTGTCTTGCTCAGTGCGAATAGTATTTCGCAAACAACCGCCGCGACGGCGAACTACCCCGACAAACCGGTGCGTCTGATCATTACCGTACCGCCGGGCGGTGCCTCTGACTTTGTGGCACGCACCCTGTCTGAGCGCTTTGGTAAAGAATTAGGGACTACGATTCTGGTCGAGAACAAAGCTGGCGCAAATGGCACGATCGCCAGTGCGTTGGTGGCGCGCGCCGCGCCCGATGGCTATACGTTGCTGCAATCGGGCATTTCCACGCACGGCATTGGCCCGCATTTCTACGAAAACCTAACCTACGCCCCTTTTAAAGATCTGGTCTCTATTGGCGCCATCGCCGAGTTTCCGATCATTTTGGCGGTCAATGCGCAATTGCCGGTTCAATCTGTCAAAGAGTTGATCGCCTTGGCGCAGGGCAAGCAGCTCAGTTTTGCTTCAGCCGGCACAGGCAGCGCGCCACATCTGTCTGGCGAGCTGTTTAAAACAGAAACCAAGGTCAACATGGTGCATGTGCCTTACAAAGGCTCAGCCCCTGCCGTGGTCGATGTTGCCAGTGGACAAGTCGATATGATGTTTGACGGAATCCCCGCGTTATTGCCACATATTAAAAGCGGCAAGCTTCGCCCAATCGCGGCCGTCAGCGTCGCGCGTAACAGCCTACTCTCAGACCTGCCAACGTTTACAGAGCTTGGCTACCCCAGCATGGTTGCTTCGGTCTGGTACGGCTTGATGGCGCCCGCTGGCACCCCGAAGGCCATCATCGACAAAGTCAATGCTGCCATGAACAAAACCTTGGCAGTGCCTGAGTTGCAGAAAAAACTTGAAGATGGTGGCGCGATCGTGATGCCCGGCACCCCTGCAGAGTTTGAGGCGTTTTACCTCAAAGACTATGCTCGCTGGGGCGATGTCATCAAGAAAGCCGGGATTTCAACCAAGCAGTAAATTTCACAGCCGTACAACAGAAAACGGGCACTCGAAGTGCCCGTTAAACCAACCTTATATCGACCGTAACTGTCAGCGCGATCGCGACAGCCAAGACCACTGTTGCGAAGGCCTAGACAATATCAATCACTGCATTGCCCATGACTTTGCCTTGCTCAACAGCCTCGTGGGCTGCAACAATGTCTGACAACGGATAGCGTGCGCCAATCGCGTGTACCAACTTGCCAGACGCCAATAAAGCGTTTAGCTCTTTCAACGCAAACGTGCGCTCGCTAGGCGTTAAGTCGTACACCAAGAAGAATTGAAAACTCAGCGTATTAAACAAACACACGCGAAACGGAATCAGCGGATCCGTGTATTCGTTTGAGCCATAGCAAGCCACTGTGCCGTGCGGTGCGAGCGCACCTTGGCGAACGAGATCAGTCGTGGTTGAAAAATCCATATCAATAATGGCGTCAACACCGCGACCACCCGTCAGTGCTTTGACGCGTTCGGCAACGTTCTCTGTTTTGTAATTGATGGTTTCAGCCACGCCGACCGCACGCGCGTGTGCGGCCTTAACATCAGAACTCACGGTACCAATCACTCGCGCACCCTTGAGTACGGCCATTTGTGCCGCATAGTGGCCAACTGCAGCAGCCGCAGCAATGACCAAGACCGTTTTACCTGTCAGGTCACCACAACGACGCACCGCCTCAAAGGCCGTCAGACCTGGGATCCCCATACAAGCGGCAGCATCAAAACTGGTGTTATCTGGCAAAGCAACGGCTTGCGCCTCGGGTAATACGATGTACTGAGCACAGGTACCAAAGGGGCGCCCAAACTGCCCGTTCCAGGTCCACACGCGTTGCCCAATTCGGCTGGCAGAGACTCCGGCACCGACAGCATCAATCACCCCGCCAGCATCACTGTGTGGAATAATTCGCGGTGCAGTCAACGCGCGACCACGGCGCGATTTCACATCTGAGGGGTTGACACCCGACACGCTGATTTTGACGCGTACCTCACCTGCACCGACCTCGGGCGTTGGCATCTCGCCAAGCACGAGTACCTCACGGGCTTCACCATTCTTTTCGTACCATGCTGCTTTCATCTTTTTTCCTTAGGTCGTTGCTTGTCTGAAATCTGTGATCTTATAACTTAGGCTGCGCCGACGGAAAATTCGGAGCGCGTTTGTTCTTAACCGCGTCTAAGCCCTCTCGTGCGTCGGCCCCTAAAAAGCCAAACATCTCTAGGCTCAGCGAATTGTCAAAAATCGGCCCTGCCATCCGCATCCAGTTGTTCAACGATTTTTTTGTATTCTGAATGGCGGTCTGACTACCGACTGACAGTTTTTTTGCAATCGCCAAGGCTTTGGGCATCAACTCATCGTGCGGTACGCAAAAGGTCACTAAGCCGATCCGTTCAGCTTCTTTGCCATCGATAAAATCAGCCGTCATTAAATAATATTTCGCCTTGGCCATTCCACACAGCAAGGGCCAGATGATGGCGGCATGATCGCCTGCGGCCACACCGAGCTTGACGTGACCGTCGGTGAACTTTGCCTTTTCAGAAATGATGCTGATATCAGCAAGCAAGGCAACAGCCAAGCCAGCGCCCACCGCCATACCGTTGATCGCCGAAATAATCGGCTTATCGCACGCCAACATGTTGTAGACCACATCGGCAGCCTCTTGCTTAACGATCGCGATTTGCTCGGGGTTACCCACCATAGTCTCAACCCAGGCCAGATCACCGCCCGCCGAAAACGCACGATCACCGGCACCAGTCACAACTGCGACTCGTGTCAACGGATCGTTTTGCACTACGTCCCAAATCTTAGTGAGCTCCCAGTGCAAGCGCGCGTTCGTCGCATTCATGACCTCAGGCCGATTCAGCGTAATCAACAGTACGCCTTCATCGGGTCGATCAAATTTTAAAAATTGAAAGTCGTCGTAGACCATGTCGTTATCCTTGAAGCAATTTTTTTAGTTTACGTACCGCACAATCGGGCGTCGTTAACACCGGCACTGATGATAACTTTTGCGCTTGCGCTGAGGCAGAAGCCATTGAAAACTGGCCGAACACAATCGTGTTGTAACCCTTCAGTGTCGCCACTTTATCGGCAATGATTTGATCGTGCTTAGCGTGGTTACCGGCAAGCAAGGCATCAAACGCACCTTCGACAAGCATCGCATCAACGTCAAGCGTGGCACTACGCAGCGCTAACATTTCGCTTAACTCTTCTGTCAGCGCCGGAATAGACGGCCCAAAGGTTGTGAGTAAGGCGACCTTGCCACCTCGCTCGATCACCTCTTCGAACAAGGCCTCGTTGGGCGTCAGGATCGGAATCGAATGCTTCAGCTTCAAAGCCTCGATGGTGGCGCCAAACGCCGAACAGGTAAACAAGATAGCCGTTGCCTCAGCCGCGACACAATACTGCCCGAGCAAATCAAACCGCTGCGGAATCGAATCGGGCAAGCGCCCAGCGTCGCGTACGTCTTGAACAAGAGAATCCTCTAAAAGATTCATCACTCGCGCCTCGGGCCATAACGTTGCAAAACTTGCCAGCGCCGGCTTCATCGAGACATCGCCGGCGTGGATCAAGTAAATTTTTTGTGAGCCTGCCATAACCGTCCTTTTTTCTCAAACCTTCAACCGAGTCGTCAGCTCGCTCGTCTCAGAGCCGCTCGGCACCTGCTGATTCAGACCGCGATCCCTGTTGGGTTGCACTACTCGGGCTGAATTTTTGCAGCCTTCACCACGTTGCCAGCGCGCTCTAATTCAGTGTTCAATAATTTCGCCAACGCTTTTGCATCACCCGGCATCGGTTCAACACCGGCTGCCTGTACCTTTTTAATGGTCTCGGGATCATTTAACACCCAAGCAATTTCTTTTTCGAGTCGCCCGATGACAGCCGCTGGGGTCTGGGCTGGAGCAAACACAGCCACCCAAGCAGAGTACTCAAACCCAGGAAGCCCTTCTTGCGCCACAGTTGGCAAGTTGGGGGCAGCCGGATGCGGTGTAGCGCTCGTGACACCAATTGAGCGCAAGCGACCCGCAAGGATATTTGGCATCGCAGTAGCCACCGGCTCACAAATCAGTTGCAATTGCCCGCCCATCAAATCATTAAGCGCCTGAGGTGAACTTTTGTAATTCACCATTTGCAAGTCAACACCTGCCATCGCTTTGAAGGTCTCAACACAAATCTTTGAACCACTTGTGGCGGTACCATAATCGAACTTGCCAGGTTGCGACTTCGCCAAGGCAATAAATTCTTTTAGGTTCTTTGCAGGAACCGCTGGGTTGATTACCAAAATATTGAAAAATCCTTGAAACGCCATCGATACAGGCGCGAGATCTTTCACAGGATGAAACGGTAATGTCTTACGTAAATGAAAATTCGCTGCCAGCGTTGTGCTCGAACCCAGCACTAAGGTGTAGCCATCGGGCGCCGCTTTGACTGCCGCATCCACACCAATCAACCCTTCAGCGCCGGGACGATTCTCAACGACGAAGGGCTGCCCCATCACCTGCTGCATCTGCGGCGCCATGGCGCGCGACAGCTGGGCCACCGCGGGCGCGTGCTCTGTGTACCGCAACGCCACCACCGGCAGCTGCACCTTCTCCGCCACGGCAAAGGCGTCCGCGTCGCTGACCCCATAAGTCAGCACCCGTGGCACGCCAAAGGCCAGAACCTCGCCCGCCTCCAGCACCACCGCACCCGCGC
>CALCPT010000622.1 GCA_937897265.1 uncultured Alcaligenaceae bacterium | reverse complement strand
TTCGCACGATGCAACAAGCCAAACACACTGGCAAAGTTATCATCGATATGTACCAGAAAGCGATCATCTCAAGCGACCCAAACGATCAATACCTGATTCTTGGTGGTTTAGGGGATTTGGGGTTAAGCGTTGCGAGTTGGTTGGTTGAACAGCACGCGCAGCACATTTACTTAGTCGCGCGTCGCCCACCAACCCCAGACAAACAAGCCCAACTTGATGCGCTGCGCGAGGCAGGCGTGACGCTGACAGTCCTGCAAGCCGACATCACCGCAGCACACGAAGTCGCTCGCTTCATGCGACAGATTAAAGATTCCGGTCGACGCCTCAGAGGTATCTTCCATTGTGCCAGCGTACTTGACGACGGCGTACTCTCGCAGCAGAACCCAGAGCGCTTCGACAAGGTCTTGCGTTCAAAAATTGATAGCGCGTGGTTCGTGCACGAGCAAACACTTGACCTCCCACTGGATGTCTTTGTACTGTTCTCGTCGGCGACCGCTCTTCTAGGTGCCCCAGGCCAAGCGAACTACACTGCGGCGAACGCCTTCTTAGATTCGTTCGCACAGTATCGACGCTCAACGGGCCGTGCCGCACTTTCGATCAGCTGGGGCGCATGGGCTGAGATCGGTTTAGCCGCAAGAATGAGTTCGTCCCTGAACTTAGCCAAACAAGGCATTCAAGCCATGCCACCTCGCCTTGCGTTGGCTGCCTTGAAACAGGCCATGCATCATCACGGTGCGCAAATTGGCGTAATGGATATTGACTGGCGAACCTACCAACTCAACAAAAAGCCCAATCCGTTTTTAACCGCGTTTCAAGAAGAGCCGAGCAGTCAAGTTGGCCAGAGAAGTCGCAGTTCGTTGCTCGATGATCTCGCAAATGCCAATGTCGAAGATAGAGCGACTCTGATCATGCAGCTTGTTGAACAGAATATTGTCGCAGTGCTGAGCTTACCCAAGTCGAAAAATATTGACCGTAAGCAAGGATTCTTAGACATGGGGATGGATTCGCTAACCGCAGTCGAGCTCAAAAATCGCTTAAACCGCGAATTGACGATTCCCTTACCCGCCACTCTGGCCTTTGATTACCCCAATGCAACTAGCCTGGCAAACTACCTCGTCTCAAAAATCAATGAGAAATTTCCCTTCGTCCAGGACAATCAGAAGGCCTCAAGTGATATTGACACCCTCGCCGTTGAGCAATTGAGCGAGCAAGAGGCTGCAGAAGAGCTCAGAAAGACTCTCAGAGAACTGGGCTTTGGTGACTAACTTAATAAAGAAAATTTTAGTTTTCAGGCAACTTTTATTTCTGACAGAAAGGCGACAGACAGACCGTTTTGAACAAAATGGCAGACTCGTCTTCTTAGAGTCATTCTGTGCGAAATTGTGAGTATGTGCACATTTGCCTATGTTAAGGTCTGTGCATATGAAACAACCTTTTTTGGCGATTCAATTCAAGTGCGCTACCTAGCGCATTCGGGGACTCTTTTTCGGTTTATTTGCAATGGAACAGTCCGCCTCTGAAAGTCAGCTTACCTCAGTCAAGCAAGCGCTACTGGCCTTGCAAGCAGCGCGAAAAAAAATCGACGCGCTAGAAAAACAACAATCTGAGCCGATTGCAATTATTGGTCTGGGCTGTCGCTTCCCCGGCAACATTCACTCCCCTGAAGACTTTTGGGAGCTTCTCTTGTCGGGTAAAGACACGATCGCAACGATTCCTGAAAGTCGCTGGGATAGTCAAGCGTATTACAGTGCAAATTATGATGATGCTGGCAAGATCATCACCACAAAAGGGTCTTTCTTTTCTCAGGTGCAAGAGTCAGATCCAGAGTTTTTCGGAATCTCTCCAAGAGAAGCGAAAAACATGGATCCTCAACAGCATCTCTTGCTCGAAGTGTGTTGGGAATCCCTGGAGCACGCAAATATTGTTCCTGAATCACTTGCAGGTAGCAGAACCGGTGTGTTCATCGGCATCTGCAATCAAGATTTCAGTCTTCTGTCGATGTCACGCGAAAAGACGGACATCGATGCTTACATGACCACAGGGATGGCGCACAGTGTGGCATCTGGTCGACTGTCATACACGCTTGGGCTCGAAGGTCCTTGTGTGGCAATTGACACAGCTTGCTCGTCGTCGCTTGTTTCGGTTCATTTGGCTTGTCAAAGTTTACGTAATTTAGAGTGTGACCTCGCTATCACTGGTGGGGTCAATTTAACGCTAACGCCTGAGACTAGCATCGACTTTTCGCGCAATCGCATGCTGTCGCCAGACGGCAAGTGCAAAGCCTTCTCGTCTGATGCTAACGGTTTTGGCCGCGGAGAGGGTTGCGGGCTTGTCGTGTTAAAGCGGCTATCGGATGTCGACGTCAAACGCGATCGTGTACTGGCCTTGATTCGCGGTAGCGCAGTGAACCAAGATGGCTCGAGCAGCGGACTCACTGCTCCAAATGGCCCCTCTCAACAACGTGTGATCAAGCAAGCACTCAAAAATGGTAACGTCCGCGCCGATCAAATCGACTATGTCGAAGCGCACGGGACGGGCACCAGTCTGGGCGACCCCATTGAGATTGGTGCGCTTGCCGAAATTTTCTCAAGCGTACGCACACCCGAAGATCCCCTAAAAATTGGTTCGGTCAAAACAAATGTTGGTCACATGGAAGGTGCAGCAGGAATTAGTGGGCTGCTCAAAGTCGTGTTGGCCTTGCAGCATAAAGTGTTACCCGCGCACCTAAACTGTCCCGAACAAAATCCTCATATTCCGTGGGACAGCTTACCTTTTCAAATCACCCACCAACGCCAAGAGTGGCTCTCAACCGGCAAGGGTCGTTTTGCTGGTGTCAGCTCATTTGGTTTTAGCGGAACAAACAGCCACGTCGTCTTAGAAGAGGCGCCGTCAAGCGATCCGGCATCATCGATCTCAGCCAGTTTAGGTGCACGACCCTTACACATTCTGAATATCAGCGCGCGTTCACCCCAAGCACTGAGTGAACAGGTCAGACGTTTTACTCAACAACTCACGCGAACACCTGACCACGACCTCCCCGCCTTCTGTTTGGCTGCTAGCCTACATCGCACCCAGTTTGAACACAGGCTCTCGATCATCGCCGCTTCAAAGACTGAGTGCCTTGAAAAGTTAAACCTCTTGTCAAATCAGGCACAGCAAGCCTCAGCTTCAAGTCGAAAGCTGGATTTAAATGGTCGGGCACCAAAAGTTGCCTGGCTGTTTACTGGGCAAGGATCGCAATATGCAGGTATGGGTAAAGAACTTTTTGAAACTGAAACGGTCTTCAGAGAGGCTTTACAAAGCTGTGCAACCTACTTAGACCCGATTCTTGGGCAGTCTTTACTGACGCTGATCTTTGACGACCAGACCGGTGCACTGAACCAAACCATTAACACGCAGCCCGCGCTTTTTGCGCTTGAGTATTCGTTGGCACAACTTTGGTTGTCTTGGGGAATTAAGCCAGATGTTGTGGCGGGACATAGTGTCGGCGAGTACGTTGCAGCGTGTGTTTCAGGCGTTTTTTCGCTTGAGGATGGTCTAAAGCTGATCTCAACGCGTGCTCGTCTGATGCAACAACTTCAAGTCACTGGCGCAATGATGGCAGTTTTTGCGTCTGCTGATGACGTGCAAGTGCTATTAACGAAACTTGATACTGCCGGATCGCTCGAAATCGCGGGTCTGAACACAGCCAAAGAGACTGTAGTGTCAGGCGATAGCAGTGCTCTGACAGATTTTCAATCGATACTGAATCAGTCGGAGATTCAGTATCGCGAGCTGACCGTGTCACACGCTTTCCATTCTGCACTGATGGAGCCGGTGCTAGGTGAGTTTTTATCTTTTGCCGAAACAATCACTTTTCACCCGACTCGGATCCCCCTACTTTCAAACATTAGTGGTGCACTAGCGCAAGACGAAATACAGACCGCAAGTTATTGGCGAGATCACATCCGGCAACCAGTCCAATTTACTAAAATCACCGACAAACTATTGAATGACCAGATCGACGTTGTGATGGAAATTGGTCCTCAGCCCATTCTGCTAGGGATGATCGGACAGAGCGAAGGCGCTCATCGCATGAAGTTGATGCCTAGCTTAAGAAAAAGCAAAGGCGCAGTGCAATCGACAACCGAAACCTTATCGCAACTTTACCTGGCGGGAGTCATAATCGACTGGCTAAAAGTGTACGCTGCCTCGAGCGCACCTTTTGTAGACTTACCAACGTATGCTTTCCAACGCCAACGTCATTGGTTCAACTCTAGCCAAACCACCGCCGCAAAAGCAAGCGTTCCATCCTTCAAGATGCTAGAACTGATCAAAGCCGGTGATCTCAACAATCTGCGCGAGCATCTCGCGCAACGCAGTCATTTTGAAGAGCAAGATGATGCGGTCGTGAACAGAATTTGCCAAGTCCTAATTGACGAGTATCAACAAAGTCAAAGTCAAACATTACAGGCACTCTATAAACCAGTTTGGCAGCAACAGAATGTTTTAACTTCGAATGTGACGCGCGCGCCAGTCACCGGACAGCGCTTGATTTTCGTCTCGAATATCGAAGCTGTCCCGGCGGGTGCTTTGAACGGCTCGGATACTGCAAATATTTATGTGGTGCCTGCCCACAGTTATCACAAAAAATCAGATGCACTGTGGATTATTGATGGCATCTCATCCGATGATTACCGTCGAGTGATTCACGATGTAAATCAAACAAATGCACTGACGAGCATTGCTTTGATGTGGCCAGAGGATTGGAATGACGTAAGTTTTCATCCGGCCTTTGGAGAACAGATGCTGTTGAACGCGACATACATCAGTCGCGCGTTGACAGCGCTGTCCATAGCGATTCCGCTTTGGTTTATGGTGAAAAGATCAGGAGCATTGACTCGTGAGGATTTTTCCACCCCTTTTTCGAGCATGCTAAGCGGCTTTGTCCGTTCGTTGTTCTTAGAAAATCCAACGATTCAGGGCGGCGTTTTAGAGTACGACGAATCAAGCGCAGATCAGATCTTTAATGAGATTGGTACTGACACTAGCGAAATTCACATTCAACTGATTCAGCATAAAAAATATGTGGCTCGCTTAGAACCGGTTGACAGCATACCCGCTAAGAATCTTAAAATCGCCCAAGAGGCAACGTACGTGATCACGGGTGGTACTGGTTCGCTCGGTCTTCAAACCGCTCGATTCCTCGCCTCAAAACACGCGAATGAAGTGATCTTGCTAAGCCGAAACATACCGAGCGAGACCGCGCAGCAAGCGATCCAAGAAATCGAAGCACTGGGTACGAAAGTCTTGTTTATGCCATGCGATATCTCGCAAGCCTCGCAAGTGCAACAGGCGTTTGAGTTTCTCACTAAAAACAAGCGTCAAATAAAAGGCGTGGTGCATGCTGCCGGTCTGGCAACCCCAGTTTGGTGTAAAGACCTCACACTTGAATCACTGCACAATATGTTTGCATCTAAGGTTCAGGGGGCCTGGAACTTACACCAGCAAACTAAGGCGTTAGATCTCGATTTTTTTGTACTGTATTCTTCAATTTCAAGCGTACTTGGCTCAGCTCAACTGGCCCACTACTCTGCCGCTAACTCATTTTTGGATGGGCTCGCAACCTATCGCCGAGGGCTCAAGCTTCCTGCGATCAGCATAAACTGGGGTCCTTGGGACAATGGCGGTCTAGTACAAAGCACTGCTGGCTCAGATAAAGTTGCGAGTAGCGGCTTCTTAACTTTGGCTCCAAGCGAAGCGCTTCAGTATCTTGAACAAGCTTTGCTGTTAAATCACAGTCAACTTGCGATTGTCAAAGCAAACTGGTCTCAACTCAAAAATACCTACTCGGTTCACCATCAACAGCCCATTTTTGACCTGTTGGCGCCTAGTGACACACTTACCGAAAGCGCTTCGACACCAAGTTTACTTAATCAGCTTCAAGAGATGCCTACCTGGAATCGTGCCGAGGCGTTGAGTGAATACATCAGTCAACAAGTGTGTGGTTTACTTGAAATACCTGATAGTTCAACGCTTGATGTGACGAGAGGGTTCTTTGATTTTGGTATGGACTCTTTAATGGCGGTTTCGCTACGCACTCGCTTAGAACAACAACTCGGCTGCAAACTCGTCGCCTCAACAATTTTTGATTTTCCTAGCGTCGAGCGACTCACCAACTATCTACTGGCCTTGCTCTTTACTGAAGAGAAAGTATCGAAAGACATTGAACCGAAGTCACCTCAAACTCTTATGCCACAGGCGCCCGTACCGGCGGTTGAGAACGAGTTATCGGACAGTGAAATTGCAGCGTTAATTGAGGGCGAACTTTCATCGCTGACTGTCAAAAAGGATGCAAGATGAGTGACTCGTCTTCAACCGTAGCAAGTCCTTTGCAAAAGGCTTACACGCTCATTCAACTACTGCGCAAAGAGCTTGAGCAAACCAAAACGCTCTCGGTCGAACCCATCGCGGTGGTTGGGATGGCGTGCCGCGCGCCTAGCGTAAAAAATCCAGAAGAGCTATGGCAACTGGTTCGCGCAGGACGCGATGCCATTACCGATATTCCCCAAACGCGTTGGAACGCTCAGGATTATTATGATCCGCGGCCAGGTACACCCGGAAAGGCCTACACGCTCAGAGGGGGATTTGTCGAAGACGCCGACAAATTCGATGCCAGTTTTTTTGGAATTTCTGCCCGAGAGGCTGAGGGGATGGATCCTCAGCAACGACTGCTGCTTGAAGTCGCCTGGGAAGCGCTTGAGCACGCCGGTATTGCGCCCTCTTCGCTCGTTGCGAGCGCCTCTGGGGTATTTGTAGGAGTCACTTCGAGCGACTACGGCCTGTTGCAGGCGTGCGCAGACGGCGAGGGAGATGGTAACCCTTACTTCAATACTGGCACACCGCTGAACGCGTGTGCCGGAAGAATCTCTTACGTGTTGGGGCTCCAGGGCCCCTGTATGGCGGTCGATACTGCGTGCTCGTCTTCGCTCACTGCGATTCATCTGGCCTGTACCTCATTGAGGGCCAAGGACTGTGATCTTGCCTTAACGGGTGGCGTCAATCTTACGCTATCTCCCCTACTGAACGTTACCTTGTCAGCCGCTGGGATGATGTCCGCAGATGGTAAGTGCAAGACTTTTAGTGAGGATGCAAACGGCTATGTCCGAGGAGAAGGCTGCGGCATCGTCGTGTTGAAACGACTTTCCGATGCGGTGGCAAGTCACGACAACATCATTGGCGTCATCCGTGCAACGGGAGTGAACCAGGATGGTGCTAGTAGCGGCTTTACTGTTCCAAATGGTCAGGCTCAACAAAAGCTGATTCGCCAAACACTACTGAAATCTGGCCTGCAGCCTCACGATATCGATTACGTCGAAGCCCACGGCACCGGAACGCCCTTGGGCGATCCCATCGAAGCGCAATCACTTGGCGCCGTCATTGGTAAAGCCGAGCAACGAGACCGTCCCTTGTTGGTCGGCTCGATCAAGTCAAATATCGGACACCTCGAGTCAGCGGCAGGCGTGATGGGTCTCATCAAACTGCTAAAGGCGCTCGAGCACCGTGAGTTACCTCCTACGCTCCATATTCAAACGCCCAGTACACGTATCCCCTGGAACGAACTCAATCTTCAGCCTGTCAGCGAACTGCAACCTTGGCGATTACAGGGGACGTTAAGGCGGGCTGGATTAAGTGCGTTTGGTGCAAGCGGCAGCAATGCGCATTTGATCATTGAAGAGGCCACGGCGTCTGTCGAAGCCGGTGCGGCGGTCAGTGATGAGCGGCTGTGCATCTTGGCGTTATCCGCGAAAAGCAAAGATGGCTTGGCTCAAACGGTAAAGACTTACAGTCAATTTTTAGGCGAAACGCAGGCCTCGCTCAATGCCGTATGCTTAAGCAGCAATCGTCATCGCGATCATTTCAAACACCGCGTCGCCTTCACGGTCCGAAGCAAA
>CALCPT010000621.1 GCA_937897265.1 uncultured Alcaligenaceae bacterium | reverse complement strand
AGATTCGTTACAACTCTGAATGGTGCGACCCCTTGGGCGCACGCGGCATTATTCAACTTGCCTCACGCTATACCGTGGCTCGCATGATGGAGCGCGATGACTTTACCAAGCGCTTTAAAGGCGGGGTGCCGATCTCGGTACACGAGTTTTTATACCCCTTGATGCAGGGCTACGACTCGGTTGCGTTGAAATCCGACCTTGAACTAGGTGGTACAGACCAAAAATTCAATCTGCTGGTAGGGCGTGAGCTGCAAAAAGAGTACGGCCAAGAGCCACAGTGTATTTTGACGATGCCCTTGCTAGAAGGTACTGACGGCGTCGAAAAGATGTCTAAGTCCAAAAACAATTACATCGGGATCGGAGAGGCGCCCGACTCGATGTTTGGCAAACTGATGTCGATTTCTGACACCCTGATGTGGCGCTATTTTGAGTTACTGTCTTTTGATAGCCTTGAATACATTGCGAAGTTGCGTGCCGAGATCGAAGCTGGGCGTAATCCGCGCGACGCTAAAGTGCAGTTGGCTCAAGAGATCATCACTCGGTTTCATTCAAAACAGGCCGCGCAAGACGCCCTGAGCAATTTTGAAGCCAGGTTTCGTGATGGAGCCGTGCCCGAGAATATGCCCGAGGTGACGTTGTCGGGTGCTCCGCTTGGGGTGTTGAAGGTGCTGCGCGAGGCCGGCCTGGTTGCCTCAGGCGCTGAAGCGCAGCGCAACGTTGAACAGGGCGGCGTCAAAATCGATAGCGTGAAAGTCGAAGATAAAGGGTTGCAACTGCCTGCTGGTACTTACGTGATTCAGGTGGGTAAGCGCAAGTTCGCGCGTGTCACCATCGCATAGTTATTGAAGCTTAAAGATCAGCTTTAACTACGCCTAGGGAGCGCTTTGGTGGCTTAGCTAGGTAGCGCTTGCCCCAACAGACTCGTGGCGCTGGCAAGGGTATGCGGGTTGCGCTTCGGCGAGACCCTGCTAGGCGCAGTACACTATAGCCAACCAATTTTGCAGGCTCGCCAGGAACCCCTATGTTTGACCGTAAATTGACCCTTGATCGCGTTGACCCAGCCGTTTGGGCTGCTATTCAGCAAGAAGACACCCGCCAAGAGCAGCACATCGAGCTGATCGCGTCTGAAAACTACGCCAGCCCAGCAGTGATGCAGGCTCAGGGTACGCAGATGACAAACAAGTACGCAGAGGGCTATCCCGGCAAGCGGTATTACGGTGGTTGCGAGTACGTTGATATCGTCGAGCAGCTGGCGATTGATCGCTTGAAGGCCTTGTTTGGCGCCGAAGCGGCCAATGTGCAACCGAACTCGGGTTCGCAGGCCAACCAAGCCGTTTACCTCGCATGTCTGAAGCCAGGCGATTCAGTCTTAGGTATGAGCTTGGCTGAAGGCGGCCACTTAACCCATGGTGCAAGTGTCAATGCCTCGGGCAAACTGTACAACTTTCATCAGTATGGTTTAGATGCCAACGAAGTCCTTGATTACGCCAAAGTTGAGCAACTGGCAAAAGAGCACAAACCAAAACTGATCGTGGCCGGCGCCTCGGCGTATTCACTGCGTATGGATTTTGAGCGCTTAGCGCGCATCGCTAAAGACAACGGCGCTTTGTTACTGGTTGATATTGCGCATTATTCAGGCTTGGTGGCCGGTGGCGCTTATCCCAATCCCGTACCACACGCTGACTTTGTGACCTCAACGACGCACAAGTCATTGCGTGGCCCACGTGGCGGCGTCATCATGATGAAAGCCGAACATGAAAAAGCGATTAACTCTGCCATCTTCCCTGGTATCCAAGGTGGCCCTTTGATGCATGTGATCGCAGCGAAAGCGGTGGCGTTTCACGAGGCTTCAACTCCTGAATTTAAAACTTACGCCGCACAGGTCGTCAAAAATGCACAAGTGCTGGCGCAAACTTTAGTCAAGCGTGGTTTGCGTATCGTCTCAGGTCATACTGAAAGCCATGTGATGTTGGTTGATTTGCGCGCCAAGGGTGTGAACGGTAAAGAGACCGAGGCCGTTTTAGGTCAAGCTCACATTACTGTGAACAAAAATGCGATCCCTAACGACCCCGAAAAACCTTTTGTCACCAGCGGTATCCGTTTAGGTACACCGGCAATGACGACGCGTGGTTTTAAAGAGGCCGAGGCCGAACTCACCGGTAACTTGATTGCTGATGTGCTTGATAATCCGCGAGATGCAGCCAATGTCGCAGCCGTGCGTGCACGGGTCAATGCGTTGACGGCGAACTTCCCGGTTTATCGATAATCAAGGGCCCTGATGAAGTGTCCCTTTTGCGGGCATCCTGATACGCAAGTGGTTGACTCGCGCGGGGCTGACGAGGGCGATTTTATTCGCCGTCGCAGGCGCTGCGTTGAGTGCGATCGGCGCTTCACGACTTACGAACGCCCCGAGCTTTCGATGCCTTCTGTGGTGAAACGTAATGGTAGTCGGCACGATTACGAGGCCGGTAAATTACGCTCGAGCTTGTCGCTTGCGTTGCGCAAACGCCCTGTTAGTACCGAAGACGTTGATGCCGTCGTGATGCGCATCGAAGATAAGTTGCTGACAAGTGGCGAGCGCGAGGTGTCTACTGAATTTTTGGGCGAGCTGGTAATGGCCGAACTTAAAAAACTTGATAAAGTGGCTTACGTGCGCTTCGCTTCAGTTTATAAAAGCTTTGAAGATATCGGCGAGTTCGTCGAGGCGATTCGCGAGATGCAGGGTCCACCATTGCGACGTAAGACATGACACAGCCCTTTGTGCGCGGCCTTGATACTCGCAATCCTGATCAAGATGTTTTTTTTATGCGTCAGGCGCTTGCTTTGGCCGAGGGGGCGTTGTACGTGCCTTCGCCTAATCCGCGAGTAGGTTGTTTGATCGTACGTGAGGGCCAAGTGTTGAGCCAAGGTGCGACGCAAGTTGTCGGCAGCCACCACGCAGAGATCATGGCATTAAATGACATGAAGGCCAAGGGGCTGATCGCTCAAGGCGCAACAGTCTATGTCACGCTTGAGCCGTGTAGTCATCATGGTCGCACGCCGCCTTGTGTTGATTCGCTCATTGCTGCGCAACCCAAGCGTGTGGTGTTTGCGCACTTTGATCCTAACCCGAGTGTGGCGGGCCGCGGTATGCGAGCCTTGCGCGAAGCTGGCATTGAAGTCAATGTGGGCGTGTGTGCAGATTTAGCGCTCGAGCTGAACCCAGGTTTTGTTTCGCGCATGACGCGTGGCATGCCTTATGTCTGGATGAAAGCGGCTGTGTCGCTTGATGGGCGTACGGCCTTAAACAATGGCGTCTCGCAATGGATTACGGGCCCCGAGGCGCGCGCCGACGGACACCATTGGCGCGCGCGCAGTTGTGTGGTGCTTACCGGCATTGGCACGGTGCGTGCTGACAATCCAAAAATGAATGTGCGGCATGTGGTGACCCCACGCCAGCCCAAACGCGCGGTCATTGATCCTGGCTTTGAAATTGCTGAAGATGCGGCCGTGTTGGCAGGTGGCGATGCGTTTGTGTTTGTGGGTGATAGCAACCCTGACAAGGCTGCGCGCTTAGCTGCGCGTGGTGTGCAAGTGGTGTGTGTGCCAGAAGCCGCGGCACCTCAAGCGGGACAGGCGCGCCGTCGCATTGATATGCGCGCGATGATGCAATGGTTAGCCGCGCAAGGGCATAATGAAATTCATTGTGAAGCGGGCTCGGGTTTAAACGGTGCCTTGCTTGATGCCGGCTGTGTCGATGAGCTGCTGGTGTACATGGCACCGATGTTGTTGGGCGAAGGTAGAAGCATGGCGCAGTTGCCGGTGCTCACAAAGCTTGAGGGCGCCAAGCGCTTTGAGTTTACCGAGGTCAAGCAGCTGGGCACAGATATTAGAGTACGCGCGCGCCTGCCTGAGCGGTGGCGCGAACTCATGCAAAGTATTCACTTAATCGAAAGTCACACGGGTAAGGTGCAATAGATGTTTACCGGAATCGTCGCAGCCGTTGGTCAGATTCAAAGTATCGAACCCTTTGCGGGCGACAAGGCTGATACCGGCGTACATATCAAGATTCACGCTGGTGGGTTAGATTTAGCCGACGTGGGTTTGGGTGACTCAATCGCGATTCAAGGCGCTTGCATGACGGTGGTGTCAAAAGATGCCGTGGGCTTTTCGGTGGATGTTTCACGCGAAAGCCTGCGCCTGACAATGGGGCTTGATGCCCCGGGCCCTGTGAACTTAGAAAAATCTTTGCGCATCGGCGATCAGATCGGCGGGCATTTAGTGTCGGGCCACGTCGATGGCTTAGGCGAGGTCATCAAATTTGAACCCGTTGGCGAGTCGTGGGAGCTTGTTGTACAAGCCCCCGCTAGTCTTGCAGCTTTTTTGGCTTACAAGGGATCAATTACCGTCAATGGCGTGAGCCTGACCGTGAACCGTGTTGAAGATGTGGCAGGTGGCACACGCTTTAGTATCAATTTGATCCCGCATACGATTGCAGTGACCACCTTGCAACATCTAAAGGTTGGGCAACGCGTCAATCTAGAAGTGGATACGATCGCAAGGTATGTGCAACGGATGTTGTCGTTGCCGAAATAGCGTTAAAACCACATCCGCACAAGCACCAACACCAGTCCGCCCACGCAAAGCACTGGCAGTGGATTGATTGTTTTAAAGCGCCAGAATATCCCGGCTGACACAGCCGCGATTAACCACGGCGTGACCCCGCCCGAGGTTGAGCGCAAGATGATCATTGCGCTAGTGAGCAACAGCCCCGAGGCCAAGGGGGCGAGGGCGTTTTGTACGATGGCTGTCCAGGGCCTGTCATGACTTTTGTGCCAGGCCCGCGTCACAAAATACGCCAAGATGGTTGAGGGCCCAAACAACGCAAGCGAAGCGACCAACGCACCTTGCCATCCACTCACTTGCCAGCCAATCAAGGTTGCTAACAAGGCGCCAGGGCCAGGCGCCGCACGCGATATCGCAAACAAATCGATAAATTGCGCGTGGGTCAGCCAGTGATAAATGTCGACGGCCTGTAGATGCATATCACCCACGACACTTTGCCCGCCGCCTACCGAAATCAGCGACAGCGGAGCAAAGACAACAAACAAATCCAGATAAATGTTTGAGGTTTTCATTAGGCGGGCGGCTTTGTCGGTTTGGGGCTGATGCGCTTTTGATGAATATTGGCAAACACAAGCCCAACAAGCGCCAAACCCAAAATGACGGGTACAAGTGGCAGCTTCAATAAAAACAACCCAATAAATACTGAAACACTCAGCGCCAGTGGCCACAGCCCTAAGCGAT
>CALCPT010000620.1 GCA_937897265.1 uncultured Alcaligenaceae bacterium | reverse complement strand
TTGGTCATCATCGAATGCTGGATAACTTCGCCTTCTTCCAATCCCATTCTGTCCATTACTTTGGCCACTCTTTCAGAACCAAACAAACGCATCAAGTTGTCTTCAAGAGAAACATAAAACTGGGAACTTCCCGGATCTCCCTGACGACCGGCACGACCCTGACGGTGAACCCGATCATTCAAAAATTGTTTCTCACGCTGTGCATACCCACGAGACCGTTCAAGTGGATGACGTTTACGCAAGCAGCCGCTTTGATTTTTCTGGTACGCACGCTTTCGATAAGCAAAACGACTATCAGTCTAGGTCTGTGTTAGCTGTACCTTTGCGTACGCCAGAGGGCGAAATCATTGGGGCTTTGCAGTTGTTAAATCCGCTTGATGAACACGGTGCAGTCCGATCGTTCACCACTCAAGAGCAAGCGGTTGTTCGCTCCTTGGCATCTCAAATGGCGGTTGCTCTCGCGAATCGCAATTTGATTGATCAGCAAGCCGCCTTGTTTGACTCGATGATTCAGTTAATCAACAGTGCGATTGACGATAAGTCCCCTTATACGGGTGGTCACTGCTCGCGCGTACCACAGCTCACGTTGATGATGGCAGATGCGGTTAATCGTTGTGGTCATGGCCCCTTGGCAAACTTTCAGATGACAGACGAAGACCGTGCCGAATTGCGCGTTGCTGGCTTTTTACACGATTGCGGAAAAATCTCGACACCGGTACATGTCGTAGACAAGGCCACCAAGCTTGAGGCAATTCATGATCGCATTGCTTTGGTTGAACTGCGTTTTGAGTTGGTGCTCAAAGAGATCGAAATCGCTTGGTTCAAAGGCGAGTTGAGCCCAGAGCAGGCGCAACAAAAACGTCAACAAGCCCATGAAGATATTGAGTTTTTAAAGAAAAGTAACACTGGATCTGAATCGATGCAAGATGAGCACGTACAACGCATCGCACAGATCTCACAGCACTACAGTTGGACTGACGGCAAGGGTGAGGTGCAACCCGCTGTCACCGCAAATGAGGCCAACAATCTAAGTATTCGATATGGCACGCTGAATAACGACGAGCGTGAGACCATCAATCATCACATTGTGTTGACTATCAACCTGCTAGAGCAACTACCGTGGCCGAAGCATCTGCGTAACGTGCCCGAGTATGCCGGCGGTCATCATGAAAAGATGGATGGCAAGGGTTACCCTAAAGGCCTGACTCGAGATCAAATGTCGGTTCAAGCGCGTTGCATGGGGATCGCCGACATCTTTGAGGCGTTGACCGCAAGCGATCGTCCGTACAAGAAAGCCAAGACTCTATCTGAGTCTTTAAAAATCATGGGTTCGATGAAGCTTGGCCAGCATATTGACCCAGACTTGTTTGACGTTTTTATTTGGGAAAAGGTCTATCTGCAATATGCGCAGGCTTACCTGGGTGCCGAGCAGATTGATGAGGTAGATGTCACACAAATCCCGGGCTATGTTGCGCCGCCTGAAGGCTACGTCTCAACAACAGTCTAAGCGCTACCTGACCCCTGGGCGGCTGCTATCATCCGCGATGTGACAATTCGAACTCACTTTGGTTGCGCTCAGGGGTAAGCAACGGCAGCATCACACGTTTTGTGTGAGGCACCATGGGGCGGCTTTGTGCGTTAGCGATTGTGTTGGGTTCGGTGCTGATGCAGTCTGCACCAAGGCTGCCTGCGCTGACCAGCCTCTACGTCGCATGTCTTGTCCTAGCGAGCTTGCTTGTTCTGCTGTGCTTGCCACAACTAAGCAAGTATCAAAAACAGCCTAGTTGGATCAAACGTATTTGCGTGTGGGGGCTGCGGGCGGTTGTCATTTTATTCGCCCTGCTATTCAGCCTGACTTGGACAACATGGCGGGCAGAGCAGCGTCTCAATGCGGTGCTATCGCTCGAACATGAAAACGTCGTGACGCGTTTGACCTTTAGGGTCACGTCTTTGCCCAACGATACGTCAGAAAGCGTGCGCTTCGAGGCACAAGTTCTTGAGCCGCTCAAAGCAGGGGTGCCCCAGTCGTTGCAAATTTCTTGGTTAAAGACCGCAACGATGCCTCGTGTGTTGCCGGGGCAAGTGTTTCGTGCCGCTTTAGTATTGCGCCGCCCGCATAGCAATTTGAACCCGTACGGCTTCGATTATGAGGGGCATCTTTTTGCAAAGAATATCCGAGCCCTCGGGCGTGTTCGTGGCACGCCTGTTTTATTGATGGATGAGCCTTTTGCGACGTTTTCAGTTGCAATCGCACGCGCACGTCATGTCGTACGCGAAGGCATGCGTCGTGTGACCGCCAACATGACCTACGGTGCTGTGTTGATTGCCCTTGCGATCGGTGATCAAGACAGCGTGAAGCAAGAGCACTGGCAGGTCTTTAATCTTACCGGGATTACGCATTTGGTTTCAATCAGTGGTTCTCATGTGACGATGTTGGCTGCGATGGGCGGATGGCTAACGTTGTTGACAATGAAGCGAGCGCAATGGCGTGGGCGTCTGTTATGTGAACGCCTACCCGCAAGGGTGGTCGCCACGCTAGCAGCGATGTTAGTCGCTTGGTTGTATTGCCTATTGGCGGGGTGGGGCGTGCCCGCACAACGTACGTTTTTTATGCTGGCCTGCGTTGCGGCTTCGATACTCGTGCGTCATACCTTGTCTGCCTCACGCGTGCTTGCGATGGCCGCAGCTGTTGTCGTGCTAGTCGACCCTTGGGCGCCGCTCTCAACTGGATTTTGGCTATCGTTTTTAGCGGTTGGGATTTTATTTGCAGCAGGGGCGGCGGGTCATGCGCGTGGACCAACTCTCTCGCGCTGGCAAAGTGTTAAACAGTTATGCACAGAGGCGAGTCGTTTGCAGTGGCTCATTACGATCGCAATGCTCCCTGTCTTGGCCTTTTTATTTCAGCAAGTCTCACTGGTATCGCCGTTTGCAAATGCGCTGGCGATCCCGGTGCTTACCTTTGTGGTCACTCCACTAGCCTTGGCACTCGCCTTATTGGGGTTGGTGCCAGGCTTGAGCTGGTTAGCCGCGGCAAGCGGTGTACTTGCGCATTGGGCCCTTGAGTACACCTTAATCCCCGTGACCTGGTTAGCAAACTTAACGTGGGCAAGCTTCGATGTGGCCGCAGCGCCATCTTGGACATTAATGATTGCCGGCACCGGCTTATGCTGGGCGCTACAGCCGCCGGGATGGCCCTTGCGCTGGGTCGGTTGGTGCTTGCTCTTACCGGTGTTGTCGTTCGTGCCGCAACGCCCGGCGTCTGGGCACTGGAGACTGCTTGCCTTTGATGTCGGGCAGGGCGGTGCCGTGCTGTTGCAAACGCAGTCGCATGACGTTTTGTTTGATACCGGCCCGGGGCAGGGTGCCAACGATGCCGGCACGCGTACGATCTTGCCCAACCTGCGAGCCTTAGGCGTACGAAAACTCGATAGCATCATTGTGTCTCACGCCGACAGCGATCACGTTGGAGGCTTATTGGCGGTGTTGAACGCGTTGCCGGTCGGCACGTTGTACAGCTCATTTTCTTTTCAAGAGTGGCTCAAGCGCGCATCGGCCGTAACAAGCTCGTCATCACTAAACAGGGCACCCACCCAGACGCTACCCTGCGAGCGCGGACACCGTTGGGTATGGGATGGCGTGGTGTTTCAATTTTTGCATCCCGAGGCCAAGCAGCCGAGTGTAAGCAC
>CALCPT010000619.1 GCA_937897265.1 uncultured Alcaligenaceae bacterium | reverse complement strand
GGTGAGCCCATGATTTTTGGTAGTAAAGACGTGTCGGCCACTTGGATGTTGTACTTCGGCATCGGCGCCCTGATTGTCGGCACGATTTTGTTGTTTCGCCGTCCAATCGGTGAGCGCCTGCCCTCGTTTGAGGTGCTTGACGACATCATGTATCGGGCCATTGCGATCGGGTTTGCTTTCTTTACGGTAGCCACTATTTTGGGCGCCTTGTGGGCCGCCGATGCCTGGGGTGCATATTGGCAGTGGGATCCAAAAGAAACCTGGGCGTTAATTGTGTGGCTGAACTACGCCGCGTGGCTGCATTTGCGCCTGATGAAAGGCCTGCGTGGCACGATGGCCGCCTATTGGGCGCTAGTCGGTTTGCTGGTGACAGGCTTCGCCTTTTTGGGGGTTAATATGTTCTTGTCAGGGCTTCACTCTTACGGTGCGCTGTAAACTGGGTGGCTGATGGCTTGGCGTGCGGCAAATTTTGCCGCACAACCACTACCTAAAACAAATCCGCCCAAAGCGGTCTAACCGTAACACCTTCATCGTGACACCTGCCAGACCCTGGGTCGTTTTAGTTGCAACCTTAACCGTCCAGTCGCTCGTTGCAATGGCGTTGATCAATTTGCCGGTCGTAGCGCCCGTAGTGGCCAAAGCGATCGGTGTATCGACCAACTACTTGGGCGCGTACGTTGCTCTTGTGTATTTTGCGGCAATGGTCGCCACCTTGCTCGGAGGCGCGGCTGTTAAGCGCTGGGGTGCGATCCGCTTGAGTCAGGCCGGTTTGTTATCGTCTGCGGTTGGTCTGTCGTTGTGTGCGATTCCGCATCCGGTTGCGATAGCGATTGGTGCCTTGTTTATCGGAGCGGGCTACGGGCCGATTACCCCAGCCAGCTCGCATCTGTTAATCAAAACGACGCCGCCTGAAAAACTCTCGTTCGTGTTTTCAATTAAACAAACTGGTGTGCCGCTCGGGGGCATGATTGCAGGCGCCCTTGTGCCTTCGCTTGATATTGCGATTGGTTGGCAACTGGCGTTTGTTTCGTCCGCGGTCGCTTGTGCACTCTGTGCTTGGGCCGTACAACCACTGCGTGCTGGTCTGGATGACGACCGAGACCCAACCGTGAAGCCATCCATACTCACTAGCGTTGTGCAGCCCTTACGCTTAATTTTTGAACACCCGAGCTTGCGTGCGTTATCGATGACCTCGTTTTTGTTTGCCGTGTGTCAGATGTCTTTGATGGCGTATCTAGTAACGTTTTTATTTGAAGATCTGGGTTGGTCACTGGTCGCGGCTGGTGTTGCGCTGACGGTTGCCCAAGCGGGTGGCGTGATCGGACGTATCTTATGGGGCTATGTGGCCGATCGATGGTTGAGCCCCACGATGATGTTGATCGTGATTGCGTTGATGTTGACGACGGGCGCAGTGGGTACTGCTTTGCTGAGGCCAGAGTCCTCGCCTTGGATTTTGTTTCCGGTACTAGTGATTTTTGGTGCCTCAGCGATTGGTTGGAACGGCGTGTTTCTTGCTGAGATCGCTCGTCTTGCGCCCGCAGGTCAGGCTAGCGTCGCGACGGGCGGCACGCTGTGCATTACTTTTTTAGGCGTTGTCTTAGGGCCACCGTTATTTGGTGTCTTGGCTGGTATGCTGAAAAGCTATGGCGCCAGTTACGGTGTCCTCGGACTCTTTGGGCTGGCCATCACGGTGTTATTGCTGCGGCTGCGCAGCACAGCGCATAACGCTCGGGCTTAGGCCTTACATGGCCTTACTTTTAAATTAATCGAAAGCCCTATGAGCTTGCTCAGCGATGCACCGCAACCAGAGTCAGCTCGACAAGCGCAATGGCTGAAAGGTTGCGCAATCTTTTTATGCTCGTTGGTTGCCTTTGCCTGCCTTGATGCTTTCGCAAAAGATTTGGTGGGACGTTATTCTGCGCCTTTAGTGAATTTCGCGCGTTACTCCGTCATCATTGTGCTGGCGTGGTGTCTGATGTGGATCAAACGTGTCCCCATGCGGGTAGGTCCTGCCGAACGCAAGCTACTCATTTATCGTGGCGCGCTGCTTGGAATGGTTGGCATATTTTTTATGCCTGCCTTGCAGTATTTGCCGCTGGCCGAAGGCACCGCGCTATATTTTGTCTCACCTCTAATGGTCGTGTTGCTTGCCCCTGTGGTGTTGCGAGAAACCGTTGGCTTTAAGCAATATGTGGCGGTCGTTCTTGGCATGATCGGTATGCTGTGTATAGTGAACCCATTTGGTCATGCCTCAAGCGATACAGCCGTTGATGCTGGCCTCTCGTTATTTGGCAGCCTGTTGATGCTGGTGTCTGCAACGGGTTACGCCCTGGTGCAACTGCTCACGCGCAAGCTGGCCAATCGGGTACAAAGCGAACAAATGTTTGCTTACTCAGCATTGATTTGCTGGCTGCTTGGCTTTTTGGTGTTGATGTTTTGGTGGCCGACCAAATGGCCAAACGCACGAGACGCTATTGAAATGATTTTGATGGGTGTCAGTGGCGGCATTGGGCAATTTTTATTGATTTATGCGTTTAAGACGGTTCCGGCTTCGACGCTCGCGCCCTTTAACTATTTTCAGTTGGTGCTTGCGGTGATCTTTGGTGAATTGTTTTTTGCCCAAATGCCTTCGCTACTATCCTTGATGGGCATGGCGTTGATCGTGGCCGCTGGTTTGTCGTTAACTCTTCCGATGTTGTTCGCATATTTTCGTGCAAAGCGTGCCTAAGCGATTATGCTATTTTTGAAGTTTAGGCTGCACCCTTTTTGACTCTGTTTGAGGCTTAATCATGAAAACTTATTTTCATCCAAAACAAAAATTGCATCATCCGCGTACCTATTTGTCACGCGGCCAGATGCGTACCCCACAAGAGATCCCAGAGCGCGCCGTACAAATTTTGAAAGGGATCGCAGCGTTAGGCCTCACGGTGACAGAACCCGAAGACCACGGCATGCAGCCCTTACTGGCGATTCACGATGCGGGATATTTGCAGTATCTTGAAACGGCACACGCGATCTGGAAACAAACGGGCCCTGATTGGGGCGACGAAGTGATCTCAAATATTTTTGTGCGTTCGCCAAATGCCTTGCGTGGGATTTTGGCACAGACGGCACGCTATCTGGCTGATGGAAGTTGTCCGGTTGGCCCCGATACTTACACCTCGTCCTACTGGGCAGCGCAGGCGGCGGTCTCTGCGGCCAAGGCGGTTTTAGCAGGTGATCAACAGGCGTACGCGCTCTGTCGCCCGCCAGGGCATCACACCCGTAAAGATGCGGCAGGTGGTTTTTGTTATCTCAACAATGCAGCGATTGCTGCGCAGGTGCTACGCGCAAAGCATCAACGCGTCGTGATTTTGGATACCGATGTGCATCACGGGCAAGGCGTTCAAGAAATTTTTTACGAGCGCGATGATGTTTTTTATATTTCAGTGCATGGCGACCCGATGAATTTTTATCCGGCAACCGCGGGCTTTGATGATGAAGGTGGAGAGGCACAGGGCCAAGGCTATAACCTGAACTTACCCATGCCGCACGGCTCAAGCGAAGCGGTATTCTTCAAGCAAGTTGAAAAAGCCTTGGCTGCCCTGAATGCCTTTAAGCCAGACGCTCTTGTGTTGGCGTTGGGTTTTGATGTGTACAAAGACGATCCACAATCTAAGGTTGCGGTCACCACCGAAGGTTTTGGACAGTTAGGCAAAATGATCGCGGGGCTGAAGTTGCCAACCGTGGTCGTGCAAGAAGGCGGCTATCACCTCGAGACTCTTGCAGTCAACACTGAGAGCTTTTTTAAAGGCTTGCTGGGGCGCTGACGTTTGCTTAATTTAGTCTGGCAAGCAGCTTTCGCCGCGGATCAAATCAGCGAAGGTCTCGCGCTGACGGATGACGTGAAATTGGTCGCCATCGACCATGATCTCGGCGGGGCGTGGCCGGCTGTTGTAGTTGCCTGCCATCACAAAGCCATACGCACCGGCTGATTCAATTGCCAGCACATCACCTTCGGCTAAGGCAAGCTGTCGGCCGCGTGCCAGCCAGTCAGCGCTTTCGCACACGGGTCCAACCACGTCGTACAGAGTTTGCTCGCTTGCGCGTAGCGCAACCGGCAAGACGCCATGCCAAGCTTCGTACAGTGCCGGGCGCATCAAATCATTCATGGCCGCATCGACAATTGCAAAATTACGCGCCTCGGTGTGCTTAAGATATTGCACTGTCGTCAGCAACACCCCTGCGTTGCCAACAAGCGACCGACCGGGTTCAAGCACCAATTGCAAATGCCCATAACCACGTGCCTGCAGTTGCGCAAAGACTTTGTCGAGCAAGACCTTGGGCGCCAAGGGGGTTTCATCGTCGTAACGAATGCCTAAGCCGCCACCCAAATCTAGGTGTTTAAGTGCAATGCCGGCCGCTTTGAGTTGATCAATGAGCTTGAGTAACTTGTCTAAGGCATCGAGGTAGGGGCTGACCTCAGTAATCTGTGAGCCGATGTGGCAGTCAACTCCAACGACAGAGATGCCCGGTAACGAGGCCGCCAAGTTGTAGGCATGCGGCGCCTCTTCAATAGCGATCCCGAATTTGTTTTCTTTTAAACCGGTCGAAATATAAGGATGCGTCTTGGCATCCACATCTGGATTGACCCGCAACGAGACGGCCGCAGTTTTGCCAAGTGCCGAGGCAACCTCAGACAAGCGCTTGAGCTCTGGAATCGATTCAACGTTAAAGCATTTAACGCCAACTTCAAGTGCGGCTTGCATTTCCCAGGCCTGCTTACCAACGCCCGAAAACACCACTTTGGCTGGATCGGCCCCAGCCGCCAAGACGCGTGCGAGTTCGCCACCAGAGACGATGTCAAAGCCGCTGCCTAAGCGCGCAAATTCTTTGAGAACCGCCAGGTTTGAATTGGCTTTCATGCCAAAGCACACTAACACTTCGTGGCCAACGCAAGCCTCTTGGTAAGAGGCCCAGGCGGCTGCCAGCGCAGCGCGCGAGTACACATATAACGGCGTGCCAAGCTCTTGGCCAAGTTCGGCAAGCGAGACGCCTTCTGCGCGCAGTTCACCCGCTTGATAGTGAAAAAACGGTGCGCCCGTGGGCGTGGCAAGTTCAGCGGTCATGTTGTGGCTATGGGTATTCAAGGTTTGGCACGCGATTTGGGTAACAATGTCTTCAAGTCGCGCGCGGCGAAGGGTAAAGAGGTAAAAGTTTAAAGCGTAGCGAGCGGCTTAATCAATGACAACGGGCGCTGGAGTCAGCAGCAAATCTTCGTCAAAGAACGGCACCACATTGTCTTGTTCGTCTGGGATGACACCGTACATTGAATATGGCGTCGTGTAAGGACGGATTTCGGCGGGTTTCGCGGGTAAATACAGTGGGCCTTTGTAACCACAGCCTGCGGCGACCAACACGGCAAGTGTCAGCATCGCTACAATGCGAGCACTTTGGTGGTTGTCGGTTTTGCTGATCACTGCGCGCTCCGTCAAACGTGAGGATAAGGATTATGAACGATACTGAATTTCATGCTCGGGTGACCGCATTGTTAGATGCAATCGAAGCCCAAGCCGACCACTGGTTTGATCAACTCGACCTTGACGTTGAAACCAAACGCCAAGGTAATGTACTTAATCTGATTTTTGAAAACGGCCATCAAGTCGTGATCAATAGTCAGGCACCGCTGCACGAAATGTGGCTCGCTGCCAGAAGCGGCGGCTTTCATTATCGTTTTGACGGCCAACACTGGAAAGATACCCGTGGTGGCGCCGACTTGCACGATACTTTATCTCAGGTTTGCTCGGATGCAACAGGCAGACCCTTAACCGTCGTATTTTAGTTAGCCAGAGCCGGATTGGGGCGATTGGTTTCAATATTGTTCAAAAAGTCGCCCAACGAGTCATTCTTTTCGCCGGTGCCTAGCTTCATGATGGCCTGACCTGGCGGAAATTCGCTGAAATACATGTTGCCACCTTCAATAATCAAGCCTTCGGGTGGCGGCGGTCGTTTTTGCTCAGGAAACGCTTTCAGCGCGTTTTGCATATAGCCCAGCCAGACTGGCAGCGAAGCGCCACCACCGGTTTCGCGCGAGCCCAGTGATTTGGGTTGGTCGTAGCCCATCCAGGCCACACCCACGAGCTGTGGGGTGTAACCCGCAAACCAGGCGTCGACAGAATCGTTGGTTGTACCGGTTTTGCCGGCCAGATCGCCCCGCTTGAGGACTTGTCGCGAACGGGCTGCAGTTCCTGAGGTGGCGACACCGCGCAGCAGGTCATCCATGACATAGGCAGTACGGGCATCAATTGCACGCGCAGCCGAGTCGCCCGCGACCGTTGGGCGAGCCTGCATGATGACCTGACCGTTAGCATCTGTGACGCGGTCGATCAGAAAAGGCGTAATGCGATAGCCGCCGTTGGCAAAGACTGAGAATCCGGCAGCCAGTTGCAGAGGGGTGACGGCCCCCGAGCCCAACGCCATCGGTAAGTAAGCTGGGTGGCGTGCTTTGTCAAAACCGAACCGTGCAATGTAGTCTTGTGCATACTTTGGGCCGATCGACTGCAAAATCCGGATCGACACCATGTTTTTAGAGCGCGCAATCGCCTCGCGCATGGTCAGCTTGTCGTCGTACTGCCCACCGTAGTTTTTGGGCGCCCAAGCTTTAGAGCCTGTTTGCTCGGCGGTCAGTTCAAAGGGCTGATCAGAAATCACCGTACCTGGGGTTAAACCACGCTCGAGTGCGGCCGCATAAATAAAGGGCTTGAACGATGACCCGGGTTGACGCCAGGCTTGGGTGACCCGGTTAAAGTTACCGTGATAAAAGTCGAACCCGCCCACCATTGCGCGGATTGCACCGTCTTGCGGAATCATTGAGACAAACGCGGACTGCACTGTGGGCAGGTTCAGGATCTCCCAGTACTCGGCTGTTTTGTGCAGGTAGACGACCGAGCCGCGTTGCAGACGCAAGTCGTTCGGCGCTTTGGGATTCAGCGCACGCGAAATCACGCTCAGTGCTCTTTTATCTTTAATCGAAACGATATCGGTTGAGCTGCGGGCGACCCTGACCTCGTCGGGCTTGACCGACAGCACCACGCCAATCAGCATTTCGGTGCGGTCTGGATGCTTGTCAAACACCCCATCTAAAAACTCATCGAGCTTGGCTGCATCATTTTCAATGCCAGCTGGCATATTTAATTGCGCTTCAGGCCCCGGATACGGTGCACGGCGTGTGTAGTCGAGCACACCTTCGC
>CALCPT010000618.1 GCA_937897265.1 uncultured Alcaligenaceae bacterium | reverse complement strand
CGCGTGGATCCAATGCCGCGCAAACGCAGGATCGCCGCGAACCCGCACCGA
Source organism: uncultured Alcaligenaceae bacterium (assembly GCA_937897265.1). Taxonomy (GTDB): domain Bacteria; phylum Pseudomonadota; class Gammaproteobacteria; order Burkholderiales; family Burkholderiaceae_B; genus Zwartia. Next base: position 2,153 of record CALCPT010000618.1, on the reverse strand, counting down.
TTGAATTTATCGCGCGTGAAATTAATCGTGAAATTTCGGCAAAAAGTGAATCACTACAGCACGGGCTCTCAGTATTGGCTTCTGTAGGCAACATTGCGCCATTTGTGGGATTGTTCGGCACGGTATGGGGTATCTACCACGCGCTCATGGCCATCAGCGTGAGCGGGCAGGGTGGTTTAGATCAAGTTGCAGGCCCTGTCGGTGAGGCGCTGATTATGACTGGGCTCGGATTGGCGGTGGCCATCCCCAGTGCCGTTGCCTACAACGTATTCGTGCGTCTAAACCGCAATACTTTGGTTCAGCTGAACTCCTTTGCTCACGATGTCTTTGCTTTCCTCTCGACGGGTTTGGCGACGGGTTCATTACTGCACGATGTAGAGAAAACATCGGAGCGCATGATCTCTCGTATCCAGCAATCACGGGATAATCAGGAGTAATTCGATGGCATTTGGATCGTTTGAACAAGGCGACGAGATTGAAGCCAATGCCGAAATCAACATGGTGCCGTTTATCGACATCATGCTGGTCTTGCTCATCATTTTTATGATCACGGCACCGCTGATGACGCATGCGGTAAAGGTAGATTTACCACAAGCCTCTGCAAAACCGTTGGCGGCAGCCAGTAAACCTGTCGATATTGCGGTGTTGGCGGATGGTCGTCTCTTGGTGAATGGGACTGAGGTGGCAGTCAGCGCATTGCCGACCTATCTCAAGCAATTTAAACCTGAGAGCGAAGTACATCTGCGTGCCGACCGTAAGACGGACTACGAAGTGGTGGCTCTCGTGTTGTCTTCGGCTGTTGAAGCGGGTTTAGCCAAAGTTGGTTTCGTCACCGATTTACCGCCCTCCACTTAAGGATTAGCAATGCTTAAAACAACTTTACTGCGTCTTCATGCCTGGCCCGGCATAACGGCAGGTCTGGTCATTGCATTAGTCGGTAGTACCGGTGCAATGATGGCCTTTGAGCCACAGATTTTACGTCTATTAAATCCCGGCATCCTTCAGTTAGAGCCCGCAGCGGGTCAGGTGATGCTCAGCCCGCAGGCGTTGTATCAGCAAATTCAACGGGCTGAACCTAATCGTCCGGTGCAGGCATTAACCCTGAGTGGTCAACCTGATCGTCCGGCACAGGTCATTTTTACGTCGGCGAAAAGCCCTAAAGGTGAATCAGTGGGGGTTGACCCTTACTCCGGCGCTCTATTACCTGAGCCAACAGGTGAAGCCGTTTTCGAGTGGGTAGAGGATCTTCATCGCAATCTGTTGGCCGATAAAGTGGGCAAGGCAGTTACTGGGGTGTCCGCATTCGTTCTGATTTTTATGTCGCTAAGTGGTCTTTACCTGCGCTGGAAGCGCCGACCTCGGGGTATCGGTGGTTGGTTAGGTTACCGTCGCGGCCTCAATGGTCGGGCATGGCGTTTTCAGTTGCATAGCGTGGCGGGCACTTGGCTATTTGCCCTGTTTATTTTCTCAGCGGCGACAGGATTGAGCTGGTCCTATGATTGGTACAAAGCCGGAATCTACCAAGTGTTGTCCGTAGAGATGCCCAAGAAGCCTAAGCCCGGCCCTAAAGAGGTTCTTACGGCGGAGCAATTCGATGGGTATCTGGCGTCGGTTTGGCCGCGTTTGCAAGCTCAATTGCCGGCCTATGACAGTGTCACGGTGCTTTTGGCCACGTTGCCCAGCGATGCCATTCGCGTGGAATATTTGGCGAAAGATTCGCCGCATATTCGTGCGAAGAACACCCTCACGTTTAGCCCATCGGGTGATGTGTTGTCGCATAAGCGCTTTGCTGAAAAGCCGTGGGGTGAGCAAATTACCGCGGCGTGGAAAATGCTTCACACCGGGCAATATTGGGGCTGGTCAGGTCAACTTATGATGATGTTAAGCAGCCTGTCTTTGCTAGGTTTTGCTTGGCTGGGCATCAGCTTATTTCGTTCGCGGACGACGCCGCGGTAAGTCGGATAAGCCCTACAAAAAAGCCCTCAGACGAGAGGGCTTTTTTATGCCTTACTGATCAGATAGCGCGGCGCAAAAATAACGGCTGAGGCTGGTCTGCCGAGGCGTGATACACCTCGCTGAAGTCAGCCAGTCCGCGAAGCGCTACTTCTGCATCCTTGTCGTCGCGAATGGCGAAGGCATCAAAACCAACACGA
>CALCPT010000617.1 GCA_937897265.1 uncultured Alcaligenaceae bacterium | reverse complement strand
TGATCAAAAACATATTGATCTGCCACGAGATTTTGTACGATCTCTGTCGGATGAGTAATGACTCCGAGAGGCTTGACCGGGGTACCAGGCTGATCTTCATCGGCCACGGTATGTGTGCCATCAGGTCCAATTCCAATGTTAGTCACCAGATTGACTTTAGGCGTCACGGTCAAACCTCCGTGATACCAAAGACAAGTCATCCACGGATAGGCCCAAGAGTCGATTTTTTTCAGGTAAATACGATCAAAAATATCAATCCAATACGCTTGTTCAAAAGGATCAGGGGTTTTTTGGCGCCAGTCTTGAGATAGTTTCCATTCGGGCCAAAACTTGATATCGCCATCAAACTGTTGCCAAGCCCGCCGCCAGGTGGCCCAACCCCAGCAGTGCCCGTATTTTGAAAAATAGTAGGTGGCATCACCACGCTTTTTACCATTTTGATTGTTGTTACCCGTGACGACCCAAATACGCTCGTCGTCTTGATATCTAGCTAACATTTCTTGGCAAAAGGTAAAAAAATCCGGGTGCGGCAGACAATCATCTTCTAGCACGACTGCGCTTTCAACTTGCGTAAAAACCCAATCGAGTCCGCTGGAAATTCTACGTTTTAAACCAAGATTTTGTTCGGCATAATTGCGCTGTACCTCGCAGGGCCAGTCGATTTGCGAAACGACGTCGCGCACTTGCTGGCAACGTTCAGTGTCAGTAGGGTGCCCAGGACGTGGGCCATCGGCAATGATAAATAGTTTATTCGGCCGAGCGGTACGGATAGCCGCAAACGTCTCGCGAGTGTGGCGGGGCCTATTAAAAACTACGTATGCAATTGCAATGTCAGTCATGTCTGAACGATAACGAATCTAATAATGATTAGGTGCTTGGCTCTAAGATTCTTTAACACTGTAATACAGACGCCCCAATAATTCGTTAATAGTGATGTGCGTAGAATACAAAGCCCGAGGATCAGGCAAAAAACTCATGAGGGTCACGGTTTGTTCAACCGCGCGTATATCAACCGGGAAGGCGAAAACATTAAAGCCTGCGCGCTCGAACATTTTTTTTGCACGGACCATGTGAAAGGCTGACGTCACTAATATTATGTCTTTGTGAGCCGGTTGCAACAACTCCTTCGCTCCGCGCGCTTCTTGTTCGGTATTTTCTGCCTTGTCTGTTACCAAGATATTGTTGGCAGGGATTTGCATCATTTGAGCGTAACGCTTTAGCACATCGCCCTCGGTTTCTTCACCAAACTGCCAGGGTAATTTTCCCCCGGTAAAAACAAGCAGCGGGGCTTTGCCCGCGGCAAATAGTTCAACTCCACCTAAAAACCGGTTTGGAGTGGGCCACTGCGCTAAAAACCCATTTTTGCTCTTGATCCACCCCATTCCAGCGCTTAACGCCACGATCGCGTCGACTTTTGGCGCATCCTCAGGGGGCAGTATTTCCGCTTGGTACTCCATGCTTCTGAACAACGCATCGGAAATTAAAGGGGTACTTGCGGCATACAACAGAAAGGCGCCCCCTATTACCCAAGCACGCCGTCGTGTGGCAACGCCCACGCATAGCAACATCAGCACCATTAAGATGGGTGAAAAAAATAATGGTAGAAGTTTATGTAGGTAGATCATCAAATACCAGCTACTTTTTGGCAAAAAACCCGTTATACATCCGCAAAGTCTATAATTTGACCAGTTTCCGTTTACGTATCTTACGGGCTTTTAACAACCCACCCTGACACCACCCGACAAATGACTGCACAACGTAAAGGCTTGATTTTAGCTGGCGGTTCGGGAACAAGGCTGTATCCCGCGACGCTGGCAACATCGAAACAATTAATGCCGGTTTATGACAAACCGATGATTTACTACCCCCTGTCCACCTTGATGTTGGCAGGAATTCGAGAAGTATTAATTATTTCGACCCCACACGATACGCCGCGCTTTGCCGAATTGTTGGGCGACGGCAGTAAATGGGGCATGCGCTTTGAATATGTGGTGCAACCAAGCCCCGACGGCCTGGCTCAGGCCTTTATATTAGGCAAAACGTTTATTAACAATAATCCGAGCACCCTGATTTTAGGGGACAACATCTTTTATGGTCACGATTTAGTTCGCAAACTGCAGAACGCCAACACTCAGACTGAAGCGGCCACGATCTTTGCATATCACGTCCCAGATCCAGAGCGGTACGGTGTCATTGAATTCGATCAAAACCTGCGCGCCGTCAGTATCGAAGAAAAACCTATTGCCCCTAAAAGCAACTATGCAGCAACGGGGCTGTACTTTTATGATCATCGTGTCTGCGATATTGCAGCAAGCATCAAGCCGAGCGCGCGAGGCGAGTTAGAGATAACAGAAGTGAACCAACACTACCTTGAGTCAGGCCAACTGAACGTAGAAATAATGGGGCGTGGCTTTGCCTGGTTAGACACCGGCACCCACGACAGTATGCTTGAAGCCTCGAGCTTCATCGCCACTTTACAAAAACGTCAAGGTTTACAGGTAGCCTGCCCTGAAGAGATTGCTTACGCCCAAAAGTGGATTTCAGCTGAGCAGCTTGAGCGTTTGGCGCAACCGTTTATCAAGACAAACTATGGGCAGTATTTATTGAATTTGCTTAAACGCTGACCTGAAATTTACCAGCCTTCGGAGA
>CALCPT010000616.1 GCA_937897265.1 uncultured Alcaligenaceae bacterium | reverse complement strand
CTCTTCGGGGTCTAACCAACCCTGATTGGTAATAATCTTGATCCCTTTCTCTTTACACGTTTTTAGAATCGGTTCCATCCGTGGCAGCAAATAGGGATCATAGGGTGGCACACGATCAGTTTCCATGCGAGACACTTGGGCAGCGCTCATAGTGACCTCTGACATCGAGTCAAAGCATAGGTAGTTGACGTTGCCGCGGTTCATCAAATCTGTTGCTGGCTCAAAGCGGTCGCGCGACCAACCTGCTGCAGAGCCTAGGCGAACCGTTTTACCAGTTTTTTTCTGAGCCATTATGCGGCCCTCTTGACTGCAACAGAACGGCCAACATAATCAGCAGGCATCTGCAGTGGCAGCGTCAACATAAGAGACGATAGGGCTTTGCCAGACTCTTCAAACGCCAACGTGCGTGAACGGCCACCCTCGAGTACGTCTGTCATCACAAAATTTAGAGCACCGATTAGCGGCACTTCATAGCGACGAATGACTCCCTTGGTAATCGGACCATACACCGCACGAACAGCTTCAATCGTCACTTGCTCGAGTAGCACTGCATAGTCGCGTATGTCGTACGCAATAACCGACACCATCGAGTCATTACCTTTTTCGCCTGAACGAGAATGCGCGACCTCGCGCAAAGGGATCGTCTTTGTCTTCAATTTCAGTTGTCTCGCTAATCTTAATTATTATTTTGAGGGTATCTTTGGATGCCTTCTGCTCAATATAGACCGATGCCAGTGCTCAGGCAAGTAACAATCAATGCTCACCACAAAAACTAACGCTGCACCGCACCAACGCCAACATCAACGAAACGATAATTTCTAGTTTATGATTGACGCGAGGGTAATTCGCTTGCTTGACAGACACATAAACAATACAAGCACCCACCTTAGCGAATTTGACTAGCAAACCCTCTGTAAAACTCGAATTCAAAATTCACGGACGGGATAAACATGTCGATCATCTCAACACGCAGCTTGAATACTTTTCTTTTCGCGCTGGCTGGCTTTGCTGCGGCGACGGTCTGCGCGCCCGCACAATCACAGGCGAATAACTACCCAAACAAAACCATCACGCTCATTACCCCTTTTGGTGCAGGCTCACCTTTTGATTCTCTTGGTCGAATATTTGCAGAGCGACTGAGTAAACACTTAAAGACCAGCGTGGTGATCGAAAACGCAACAGGTGGCCAGGCCATGGTTGCGACCAAAAAAGTACTGAATGCCCCCGCCGACGGGTACACCTTGTTTTATACCTCTAACGGTTTGGCAACGGCTCCAATCGTCATTAAGGATGCTGGCTACACGCTCGATGATTTCACGCCAATCGCTCCGCTCGGTCAGGCACCCTACATTTTGTTTGCAAGTGCTTCGGTCAAAGCGACAGATATCCCCTCGCTAATGAACGAGCTCAAAGAACGCGGCAAATCGATGAACCATGGGGTTTTGGGTACCTCGCATCTGGGTTTGATTCTTGCAAAAAAAATCTCTGCAACCGCGGGAGGTGATCCTTACCAAGAAATCAGCTACAGAGCTTCACCCGAGATGATTCGCGCCCTCTTGGCCGACGATATTCAACTCATGGCGACAACCTACAGCATCGCTGGGCCGCATTTAAAAGATGGAAAGATCAAAGCGATTGGAGTCG
>CALCPT010000615.1 GCA_937897265.1 uncultured Alcaligenaceae bacterium | reverse complement strand
GGGCTGATTCACAATGCGTTTACGGGTGGCGCCACGGGCACGCTTCAAAACATGCGTCTGGCGGCGGCGCCTGTAAAACCGCCTTTTCTCTGGAACGCCCCGCAATCAGCCTGGATTCAGTGGAGTGGCATCAGTGATAATCCGTTGACCAGAAACTTTGGCGAAACTCTGGGCGTTTTCGCGCGCTACGACTTAAAGTCTGCCAACCCCGAGTCAGGTCTATTTGAAACGACTACCGACATCAAGGGGATGGTCAAACTTGAACAACTGCTCAGGCGCCTCGCCCCTCCAAAATGGCCTGAACAGCTGCTTGGTAAGCTCGATGAAGGGCGCATCAAAGACGGCGAAAAACTCTTTGCCAAGCACTGTATCGAGTGCCATACCACCTATCCTTATCGCTGGAGTGAGCCACGTAAAGATGGGATGCGAGGCATCGAAAATGCGTTGGTGCCACAAAGGATTGTTGGAACCGATGCCACCCAACTGAATGGGGTCTCTTTTGACCCCAATCCACTGATTGCAACCAAGAATCTGGCTTCGTATTTTGAGGGCAAGCAGGCTGTCTCTAATGGCGACTTCACGGCCAAGATCGTTGGAGAAATGCTTGCACGCGCGCTCAAACAAGCGGGCCCTTTTACCCAGAGTGAAATGGCTGACATGAATGGCTATACACCCTCGGCCACGAGCGCCCCAGTGCAGAGTTACAAAGCGGGCCCGAGAGATGGCGTGTGGGCAACCGGGCCATTCTTGCACAACGGTTCTGTACCCAACATCTACGAACTCTTGTCGCCAGCGGCTGAGCGCTCAAAAACGTTTTACGTCGGTCGCGACTTTGATCCTGTCAAGCTTGGGCTAGATATTGCAGGTAAAAAAGAAGGTTATTTCTTCGACACGACGCGCATTGGCAATTCAAATGCTGGGCACTCATTTGAGGCGACAAAAGGCCCTGGTGTTGTTGGCCCAGCGTTTAGCGAAAGCGAACGTTTCGCTTTGATTGAATACCTCAAATCCATTCCTAACGAAGCCGCGCGTGTCACACCCTATGGTGGCCCAAAAAACCCGTTGATCGCTAACGAAGACCCGCTCTGGTTTAACAAAAAGCATCCCTATTCTTCCACCCCTAGCCCTGTGAGCGCTAAATAATGTCGGATCATATCGACGGCCCCCGCCAGACTGCCGACCCCGTTAGTGATCTCACTGATCTATTTGCGTTTACCAGCCCAACCGATCCAAAGCGCACTGTGCTCATCGCATGCGTCCTGCCTTTTGCAGGCGAATCGGCGTTGTTCTCAAACACCATCAACTACGGGTTTGTGGTGCGCCGCCTAAAGCAAACGGGTTTAGGCCTGCAGGCTGGCTTTGAACCCTTGGCAGATGAATGGCGCTTTACCTTTCAGTTTGAAGTGCTAGGGCCTGAGACCGTCACAGGCCGTACCAAGCAAACTGGGCATTGTGTACTACCAGGCGGTGCCACGCTCGCGTTAACAGTGGGTGAAGAGAATGGCTTCACAACCAGCGACGGGCGTACACGCGTATTCGCCGGCCTACGGTCAGATCCGTTTTTTCCGGGCTGGTTGCCAGGGCCCATGAAATCAGTGCCAAACTATCTTGAAAATGACAACGTCTTAAGCGTTGTCGTGGAGTTTGATACTGACTCAATCCTGGCACCTCAACGCGGCAGTTTGTATGGAGTGATCGCAGAAACAACTCCGCGCCACCCCAATCCAACAAGCAATGTCATTCCCCGTTTTGACTGGGTCGGGCGACCAGAGCAAACTAATTTCATTATGGATCAAGTGCCAGGCGGTCTGGATATTCGTGATCTCTGGAATCAAGAAACTCCCTTCGCACTGAGCGCAGAGCGGCTGCCGTTGTATCGCCAAAGACTGACCGAAAGCCTTCAGCTCTGGGATAAAAAAGATCAAAACATTGAGTGGGACGCTGCCTCGCTTGAAGCGCATGTACGTGTGCGACTCAGTGACTTTCTGACGATTGACGTCGCCAAGCCAATTAGCGACAAGAGTCATCTCGAAATTGAAAAAAGTACGCTGGAAGGGCGACCCTACACAACGGGCGGCGGGCGTACTGTCAATGCCAACGTAATTGATATCTTGGTCACTTGGCTGATTAACCGAGATCGAGGCCCGTTTTTGCAAGGCGGTGCGCTGCAAGCGACGCAACCTGGCAGCACCACGTTTCCGTACGTGCGGCCCGGTAACAAGAACATGCTAAGTGTGATGCGAACCGCCGAGCTTAAGGCCTCGGCACAAGAGGTTTGGCAGACCATTGGTGGGTTTGGCAGCCTGTGGCATCCACTTGTGGCGCAGCTCACGCTCACAGGTGAGGGCCCTGGGCAACTACGGCGCATAGAGACGCTTGACGGCAAAATCATGGTCGAGCGCCTAAATGAACGCGATGAGGCTAAAAAAATTTACCGATATGCCTTGGTCAGCGGAATCCCAGCAAATCCCTACAACGGCACACTTTCAGTACAAGCCACAGCGACTGGCTCGAGTGTGACGTGGTCAGTGTCGTATCGACCTGAAGGCCAAGGCGATCTGATCGTGCGCTTGATTATCTCAAGCCTTCTGAACGCGGGGATGGCAGAACTCAAGAAGCGTTTTGGCGTAGCACCGTGAACACGGCTCACGCTTCGATTACCCTACCTGCTGCCACCGACGGCACGTTGGCGCTCATTAATCACGAGAGTATTTTGGATCGCTGCTGGCAGACGATCGAGCTTCACCCAGACCGCTTGGGCATCGCTGCACAACTGATCGACGAAGAGTATCGCCGCTCGCATTTTTTGGGGGATGCTGCCGCGTTAGACCGTTTACTGACGCTCTCTGAGACCTTACTGCAAAACTGTTCGGAGTCTGGCGAGGCCTATGTACTGGCAGCGCAAATTGCGTCGTTGGTGCACAAGTTTGATCAAGCAACGCAATATTTAGTTCGCGCAAAAGAGCTCGGCGCTCCTGCTCACAGCCTGCTGCGCCAACAACTATCAATCGATCACGCCATCGGTCACAACTGGAAAGACGTCTTCGCTACGAGGCTGCGTCTAAGCGTACAAAACCCTAGCTTGCAAAATCTTGTTGCCTTGGGTGCCCTGTACGCTGAGATGGGTCTGTATCAAGAGGCCGAACAGTCATACCTGCGTGCGATTACAGAAGATCGTGAACACTCGCCGTTCAGTCTGGCGTGGGCTTGTTTTCAGCTGGGTGTTTTGTTTGGCGAAACGCTTGAGCCAGCACAGCCGGCAACAGCGCAGTATTGGTATGAACAGGCGCTGTCGTATATGCCACTCTATACACATGCACGTGTACATCTGGCTGAACTGCATCTTGACGCGGGGCGACTCGGCACGGCACTCGACTTGTTACTGCCGATTCAAAACAACGAAGATCCAGAGGTGTCTTGGCGTTTGGCACAACTTTACGAGCAAAAAGGCGAGGCACACGAGGCTAGTCAACATCTTGCACGTACGCTTCGTAATTTTGAGCATGTACTCAGTCGTCACGAACTCGCGTTTGCCGATCACGCTGTCGCTTTTTATCTCGAAGAGGGTGACAATCCAGAAAAGCCCCTGCAACTTGCTATGCTGAATTTAGATAACCGCGCAACGCTCAGGGCCTTCGAGCTTAGCCACGAGGCAGCGCAAGCTTGTGGGCAACAGACGCTAGCCCAATCGCTGGCTGACCGTGCCTTGACACAGTGGGGACACCTACCAGCGTTCGCTCACTCGAACGTAAACTCGGCAAGGAAGCCGTCTTTGAGCTCAGCGCAGGGTGCAACTCTGACGTCTGCATCGCAACACCCTACACTTTCTTTTTCTACGACCTGAGCAGAGGTTTGAAGATGAACCGTCGAAACTTTTTAGCGAGTGGCGCCGTTGGTGCAATGTCGTGTGCGCTACCTGTCAGCTTAAGCGTGGTGACTGGAAATGCGTTTGGCTCAGCGCTAGCACAGCGGGTGAGCGAACCCTTAACACCGCAACCTTCTGCTGATGAAGCTGTATTCAGACTGCACAACTGGGAGACCAACCTAGCGCATGAGACGAGAGACTTGATTGACGCACCGTTCATCAGCCTGTCGGCAAACTGGAAAGCCTCTTGGCTGTGAACGAGCTATGCGTGTTAGGCTCGACGTTCAAGACACTCAAGCATGACCTGCGCGCATTCTTTAGCGTGCGAAAACGGAAGCCCATGGCGAGCATGGTTAAACACGTGAAACTCAGAATTTGGTAACTTGCTGTGCATTTCAGCCATTTGATCGACAGCAATAAACGGGCTGCCGTCGGCGTGCAACAGCAACACAGGCATCTTGACTTCGCCCAATCTGGGACCAAGATCCGCACCCACCAAAATGTCGCGCGCTACGATAATCGACTCAATGGGATGATCACCTTGTTGCTTCTCGTACCACGCACGCTTTGCGGGTGACATCTTAGCGTCGTCATGAAACCGTCGAGGCATCAAGCGTTTTGACCATGCTGGTCCCCCTTGCTCTTTGAGCAAAGTATCCCATTCAACAACGTTTTGAATCACCCCACCGCGAAACGCCGTGTTGGTGAGTGTCAACGAACGCAAGCGCTCAGGATGCTGCAGCGCATAGGCTAGCGCAGCGGTGCCCCCGATTGATTCGCCCACTAAGTGAAATCGCTCAACACCAACCGTATCAGCGATCAGCGAGATATCTTTGATCAACTGATCAAACGTGAGATTGCCAGCAGGTTTGGCGATGGACCGACCAAAACCGCGCATATCAAAACGCGCGATTCGATAATTCAACCCGAGCACCGGCAGCCACTCGGCCCAAATTTCGGTATTGGCGCCAACACCATGGTGAAAAAGAATCGTTTCGGGTTGTTCGACCCACTCAGGGGTCATATCTAAAACGTTGTAATACAACGAATCGACAAAGCCTTCTTTATATTGCATACCAATACTCTCTCTAAAAATGATGTTCGATCTTCAACATGTTGAGCGCCGCGCCGCTTGAGCCTGATGAGCCTTGTACGCCTCTGAAAAGCGTCGCTCGTTTCGGTTAGCTCGGTCAGCCCGGCTAGCTCAACACCCGTTGCTGAAAATCCATAGCAGCGGCGCGCAGCGCTTTGCCTAAAATTTTGTAATCAATGGCATGCACAAAAAAATCGATTTGACGATTTTTCCATACTTCGATTTCACTGAGCTCGTTGATATACACCCCAACTTTAATCTGCCGAGCTTGCGCAGCAACGATGATACGACTCACTGCGTCTTGAATCGTGGGGTGCGTTAACTGTCCGTGCAACCCGTACGATGAGGCCAAATCCGCAGGACCCGGCATCAGCCAATCGACTGGGTTCTCTTCAAGCACCTGTTCGATCCGCTCAACACAGGCTTGATCTTCAACCAAACCAACTGACACAACATCTTTATTTGACTGGGCAGCGGCCTGTGCAAAATTTCTTTGTCCGTAGCCTGCGATTTGCACGCCGGTACAGGTCGCGCGACTACCCTCAGGCCAATATTTCATTGATTGCACAACGTCATTGGCGCGCGCATCATGCCCAAGATGCGGAATCATCAAGCCTTCGACACCCGCATCTAACAAACGCGAACCATCTGCGTAATTTGCAGCACCGAGCCTGACGAGGGCGTGAATCCCAGCGGCTGCGCAGGCACGCACGTGCGTCTGGACAATACGTAAATCATTGAGCGCATGTTCGGTGTCGATAATCACAAAATCGTAGCCGGCCTCGGCATACAACTCAGAGATGTTCGAGTCGCTCGAAAAAACGAACCCGCCTAGCAAAGGTCGCTTGTCACGTATTTTTTCTTTTAAGCTGGGCATCGTCGTCTTGATTGACTTGCGATTACATGTGCGAAAACATCGTACGGCCTTGAACTGGCATATCTGCCACTAAGATCGTGCCAGTTTTTGACTCGGTAATAAAAAGTTGTTTGTTGTCTTTACCACCATAGGCGCAGTTGGTGACCAACTTACCAGTCGGCGAGTTGATGCGCAGCATCGGCTCACCCAAGGCGCTAAAGAGCCACACCACACCCAGGCCAACATGACACACTGCCAGATTATTCTCGGCATCAATCGCCATGCCATCAGGGCCAAAGCCCCCTGTCATCTGAATCGCCATGCCCGTTTTACTGGTGGTACCGTCTTTCATGAGGGGCACGCGCCACACACAGTTCGCGCGAGTGACGGCAAGCATCACAATATTTTCATCAGTATTGAGCACCAAGCCATTGGGGCTGGGGATGTTATTTAAGATGCAATCCAATTGTCCATTTGTACGCAAGCGATACAGTCGACCACTGGGATCCTGCAAACCGCTCTGCCCTTGATCAGTAAAGTAAATATCACCCTGAGCACCAAAGAACAAATCGTTCACCCCGCGAAAACGTGTTAACAACGGGCGGTCATAAAAAGGCTCAATCTTGCCTGTATTGACATCCAATACCATCAGGCCGTTTTTATGATCAGTAATAAACGCGCGACCATCTCGGTGAAATTTCAGCCCGTTTGGCTCGCCGTCATACTCAACCACCACGCTGATGTCGCCACTGGGTGTGATTTTAAAAACGCGCCCAAAAGGGATATCAGTGACAAATAGATTACCCTGACGATCAAACGAAGGGCCTTCAATGAAATGAGGCGTCTCTGCGCCATGAAACTGCACATCAGCAAACGCCGAACGCTGACCAACCTTTGAAAGTCTATCTGGAATTTTTGCGAAAACACGCGCTTCTACCGCGGGGGGGGCTGCAAACATAGTTCTTCCCTTGTAGGTTTTTTAAATATCAGGCCGAGGCGCTGAGCACCTCTTTATTTGTCTCCGGCGACTTACTGTTTTACTAGTGACGGGTACGAGTGTCAAGCAAGGCTTTTGACTCGCACTGTGATTGTGCTAACTTGTGAAACAACAAAAAATCGGAGAACATCATGTCGGGCCTGCAAATCACGCCATCTGCGCAATATCCCTTTGGCTGTCGCATCGAAGGCGTCGACATTCGAGCTGGCGTTGACGATCAGACCGCCAATGAAATCAGTGATGCCTTGAATCGGTATCTTGTGGTCTGCGTATCTGGCGAGCCTTACGACTCTGAGCAATTGGTAAAGTGGGCAACCAAAATCGGCCCCTTAGAAATCAATGTTTCAAAGGCCTTTCAAAACAGTCAATACCCACAAGTCATGACTTTGTCGAATGTGCTGGTGGATGGCAAGCCGCAAGGACTAGCAGACGCAGGGCAAGAGTGGCACACCGATATGTCATACAACCGCATTGCAGGGCGTGCCACCATTTTGCATGCGCATCAGGTTCCTGTTACGGACGGGCGCCCCTTGGGCGATACGGCGTTTCGCAGCATGTATGCAGCCTACGAAGCACTGCCCTCGACTTTAAAAGAAAAACTTGATTCTCTTGAAGCCGTGCATGATTTTGAAAATCTGTGGACACATATGCTTGCGCGGCCCGGTTCAATGCGCAAACCTTTTACCGACGCACAACGTAAAGAGAAACCACCTGTCGTTCACCCGGTAATCCTGCGCCACCCCTGGACCGGTCGCAAGTGTATCTACGTGAACCGCGGCTTAACAACCAAAATCCTGGGCCTGTCAGAGGCGGATAGTCGCGCCACTTTGGATTTTTTGTTTACACATCAAGAGCAAGAACAATTTGAATATCGCCACCACTGGCGAGTCGGTGACACCCTGATGTGGGATAACTGTGCGAGCATTCATTTGGCCACTGGCGGCTATCGGGCCGACCAACCGAGGGTAATGATTCGCACGCAGATCTTGGGCGATGAAACGCTCTACCGGCAAACCAATGCAAGCTTAGGCGGGCGTGTCTTAGAAGCAAACTGAACGAACTTTTGACCACCAACGATCAATTTTTATTCAAATAATCATGCAAACACCTCTGCTCATCTCTCGTCTGACAATCGCCTTTGGGTTGATCATCAACGCCTTCTCTTTCACCGCCCACGCGCAAGAGTTTCCTTCGCGTACGATGCAAGTGATTGTGCCGTTTACGGCAGGCGGTCCAACCGATGCCATGGCACGTGTCGTTGGCCGCGAACTCAGCCGACTAACGGGGCAGCCTGTTGTAGTCGAAAACAGGCCCGGCGCTGGCGGCGCGGTGGGCGCGGGCGGCTACTGGTTGGGTACCCGCTCGCGGCCTCATCCTGCCGACGGCTCGGTCGCCAGCGCCTCGCGCAGCGGTCGCAGCACGCGGGTCGGTTCCGGGCCGAGATAGCGCCACGACACCACATGCCTGCCGCCTGGACAACCGCACCTATGCACTCACGTTGATCGCGACGATCGACATAGAGTATACCTTCGCAGACGGAAGCACGCAAGTGGAGTCCTTTCCCGACGTGGAGGTGGGCGAGATCCCGCTTATGCTGCGGTCCAAGCAGTGCTACTTGACCGGGCTTCCCAACTACGAGATCGGCGAGTGCAAGTATGAACTGGGTGGGTATTTCATCATTGGGGGTGCAGAGAAGGTGCTTCTGACGCAGGAACTCCTGGGCAACAACATGTTCGCCGCAGGATCTCGCAAGCGCAAGGCTCCCAAGGGAAGCTCCAAGGCCCTGGTAGAGAAGGACCAGCCGATTGACTTCATGGAAGGCGAGAGCGCCGACATTGAACTGGAAGAGACGACCGAGACCTTTGTGGGTTTGAAGTCCATGTCCGAGGACGGGACCAAGGGTCCCTTTTCCCATTTCCTC
>CALCPT010000614.1 GCA_937897265.1 uncultured Alcaligenaceae bacterium | reverse complement strand
TGGACATATAAGCCCGACTGACACCAAGTTCTCTTGCAAACTCGGCAGCCGTCATATTGAGATCACGGCGACATCTGTCTAACTCGATTGCAAAGTCGAGTTTGATTTTTTCGACCCAATAAAAATCATCGTTCTTTGCGCTCTCAACAAAAGAACTCAGATTTTTACTCAGCTTAATAGTTTTTCTGATTTCGATCACCAAGTCAGTTTTAATCTTGAGCTGTTCAGCGTCAGCTAAGCCAAGGTCAGCATATACGTTGCCTGAGCTAGAATGCACTTCAACGCCATCGATAATTCGGAGTTTCATTTGCGCGACTACTTCGCATAGACATCAATAAATAATTTAGCCAACACGCTCAAAATGCCCAGAACGGTAGTGAGATATACAGATAACAGCCAGAAAAAATTTTTATCGATTTTATTTCGTAGCTTCTCGTGATCGGCGGCCACTTCTTTGCGCAAGTCAGCCTGGCCCTGTGCCATCTCTTGGCGTAAGTCTGCAAAGCCCTTCACCATGTCCACCCGCAAATCAGCCATGGCTTGGGTAAGCTGCGCCATCGATCGATCAAGACGCTCAACCATTTGAGTATTTTTTTCGACGACTAATTCGAGCGTGGACATGCGTATTTCCATCACAAAATTAAAAATATTATTGTGAGGCATTTCCATTCGAAAAAGTACGCGCAAATGGTATCTTTGGTTACTGAATTGTTAGTGATTGCAACAGCTAGATAGCCTTTAAAGTGAACCAGTACGCTAGCCAGATTTCATCATCAAGCTAAACGCTATTTTCTTTCACTTGGCACGTTGATATACCCGAAGGGGCAATGCCTGCAGCGGTTACCGCAGCAGACCCCACGCTTTAAGTGCGCATGGCTTGTCAGCACTTGGTAACCCGATGCGGGGTCAATATACGTATCTTGCTCCTTTTCACAGGCGTGACGATGAAGTTCTTCAATACTTGGCATGGGCAATATTTGATCGAGATCTAACGTCGGCTTTATGCGGTTGGGTGCTGTCTGCAGCGGTTGGTGAGGTCTTCTGCTGACGTCTTCTGGTAACGTCTTCGTTTACTATCTAGTAAATAGTAGCAAACAAATTCAACCTCAATGATTGACTTCTTTCTTCTCAGTCTGCCGATCTTTGGCATTGTGGCGGCCGGCTGGGCGGCTGCGAGTTTGGGTTGGGTGCCTGCTGGCACTATCGATATCTTGGGTACCTTCTCGGTTCGGTTCGCCCTGCCGGCGCTGATCGCCCGTTTGATCTCAACCCAGCCGTTATCGGTTGCCTTCGATACGCGCTTTTATTTTGGCTATCTGGTTTGTGGGCTTAGCATCTTTTGCTTAGTGTTTTTCGTATCGCGTGTTGTGAACAAAAACACCAGTGTCGCAGCCGCGCACGCGACCACCGCTTCGTTAGGCAATATTGGTTTTCTGGGCCCCCCGATCATGCTGGCGTTCTTTGGCGCGCGTGGTGCGGGCCCCCTCGCCATGGCGATCATGGTCGAAGTGATGCTTCTGTTGTCGCTGGGCAGTGCGTTGATGAGTGTTAGCGAAAACGTCAATGCAAAAATTGGTCAAATTATTTTTCGTAGCACGCTGTTAAATCCGGTCGTGTTAGCCATTTTGGTTGGTGTGACGCTGGCCGCTACAAACACTGCTCTGCCGCTGCCCCTAGAACAGTTTTTGACCATCATGGGGGGCGCTGCGGGTCCAACCGCTCTGTTTGCACTGGGCGCAGCCCTAGCAGTTCAAAAGATCGACCGCGCCGGGCTTATGGCTGCGCTATCGATTGCGGTGGCTAAGCTCGCGTTGTATCCGGTATTGATTTGGTTGGTGCTGGCCAAGCTGCTGGGGCTTGAACCCTTTTGGTGGCAAACAGGCGTTGTGATTGCCTCACTGCCCTCTGCCGGGCATATCTTTGTGTTAGCGCAACGCTATCGCGCCGACCCCGAACGCGTGTCGGCGGTGATCGTTGCCTCAACAGTTATCAGTGTTGTGACAGTACCGTTTGTGGCGTGGCTGGTGTTAGATTAATCAACACTTGCCACGCCGCTCTTGATCGCTGAGTGCAACGAAGTGAAAAAATTATTTACTCAGCTTTGATATTAGCCGCTTTAATCACCTCACCATAGCGCTTGAAATCTGCAGCGATTTCTTTGCTGAATTTTTCGGGCGTGCCAGGTGAGGCTTCAATCCCAAGGGTACCGAGCCGGGCGATGACTTCAGGCGTTGATAACACTGCATTGAGTTCTTTATTGAGATAGTCAATGACTGGGCGTGGCACTTTAGAGGGTGCAAAAATACCTACCCAGCCACTTGCCACAAAGTCTTTGATACCACTTTCAATAAAGGTTGGCACATCAGGTAGCGATGCTGCACGCTTTTCGCTTGACACGGCAACAGCGTTAAGACGACCACTTTTGACATAGGTATAGCCTCCAGCGACGGCGGTAAAGACCAGTGGGATCACTCCTGCTTGCACATCAATCATGGCTTGACCACCACCTTTATACGGCACGTGTACCAGCTTTGAGCCTGTTTGCTGATTGAGCAATTCGACGGCAATATGCTGTGGGCTTGCGACCCCAGACGAGCCAAAATTAATCACTTTGCCGGGTTGTTTGGACAGGGCAATAATCTCTTGCAGTGTTTGCGCTTCGAATTTTGGATACGCCAACAGTATCAAGATGGTTTCGCCAATTTTGCCGATCGGCGTCAGGTCTTTAAGCGTATCTAAAGGCATTGAAGGGAACACATGTGGGTTAATCACAATGGTGCCATCAAAACCAAGCACTAAGGTGTAGCCATCGGGTTCAGAGTTGGCAACCATTGCCGCACCGATATTGCCCGAGGCGCCCGCTTTATTTTCAACAATGATTGATTGCCCGATACGACGAGATAGTTGATCGGCGATTAAGCGACCGCTTGTATCGGTGACGCCACCTGGGGCGAAAGGCACAATCAATCGAAGCGGCTTATTTGGAAACGTGTTCTGCGCCAAAGCAGGCGTAGCCGCTGCAATCAGCGTCATCCCCAAAAAAGATAGCCCTGTGCGAAGTGCGTTTTTCATCAATTTTTCTAGCATGTTGTTTCCTTATTGAATAACTGATTCTTTTTTAATGCATTGTGTATTGCTTCAAGTCTGGGTAAGTTGCCTTTTCAATCAGTAATAAGCAATTGTCCAGTCATGCTTCAACGCTGTTTGACTTACCTGTTGAGTCATGTAGCCAGCAAGTTTCTGCCAATGCTTCATTTCTGTTTGAGTTGCCTGCTGACAAAAGGAACAAGCCCCCCTGCATTGATAATGTCTTGTATGTATGGCGGAAACGGTTTTGCCTGGAAAGCCACCCCGTTGACCGTAAACAGACCCTTTGCGATATCTGCCTCAATCGCATCCCCGTGTTTGACTGCAGTCACGATATCTGCGCACTCAAAAACCGGTAGCCCAATATTGATTGCATTACGATAAAAAATGCGAGCATAACTCGTGGCAATAATGCACGAGATCCCGGCCGCTTTAATGGCGATCGGGGCATGCTCTCTTGAAGAGCCTGTTCCAAAATTACTGCCTGCGATGATGACGTCACCGGGGCGTACCCGCTGGATGAAACCTGGATCGAGCCCTTCCATGCAGTGGGGGCCAAGCTCTTCGGGGGTGTACAGATTTAAGTACTTACCAGGCAAAATCACATCGGTATCGATGTTTGCGCCGTAGCGGTGGACACTGCGTGTGGTGTTGTTTGAGGTGGTGCCGCTCATGGTTGCGCTGCTCATGATTGAAGTGCTGGTAGCTGAACCGTTCATACGAGCTCCTTTCGGCCGGCCTGTGGGGCGATGCTAAGCGGATCAACAATCTTGCCTGCGACGGCTGCAGCGGCAGCCACCCAGGCGTTGGCAAGGTATACCTTGGCGTCAGCGTGCCCCATACGGCCTCTAAAATTTCGGTTTGTTGTAGAGATCGCGGCCTCGCCCGCGGCCAAAATCCCCATGTGGCCACCAAAGCACGCGCCGCAAGTAGGCAGTGATATGCCAGCGCCCGCGGCAGACAAGATCTCGAGCAGGCCTTCACGTGCGGCTTGCCGATAAATCGCACTGGTGGCGGGCACAACGATCAGCCTCACGGTTGGGGCAATCGTCTGACCCTTCAATACTTGCGCGGCCTGCCTTAGGTCGGTGATGGTGCCGTTTGAGCAATTGCCAATATAGACTTGGTGCACGATGGTTTCAGCGACCTGCGCCACCGGCAAGCCATTGGCCGGCGACGGCGGCGCTGCAACCAAGGGCGTCAGTTGCTGCAGGTCAATCGTATGGCGTGCCAGATAGTCGGCATCTGGATCGGGCATGACGGGTTGCCGAGCCCCCCATCCTGACTGCGCGATGTACTGCGCTACCTGCTCGTCATACTCAAACACACAAGTGTCGGCACCCGCCTCGACGGCCATGTTGGCAATGGCCATGCGCTCATCGATATTCAGGTTCGCCAGCCCGCTGCCACCGAATTCAAGTGCAGCGTTTAAGGCGCCATCAACCCCGATTTTTGCAATCAAGCTCAAAATGATGTCTTTGCCTGTGACAAAGCGCCCTGGCTGACCAATTAAATCGACCCTAATCGAGCGTGGCACTTTGACCCAGAGCTCGCCCGTGGCGATCACGCCCGCCAAGTCGGTCGAGCCAAACCCTACCCCGCACGCGTTTAAGGCACCAGCGGTACAGGTGTGCGAATCTGCACCAAAAATCAGGCCACCCGGGCCGACCTTACCGAGTTCGGGTAACAGAGCATGTTCAATACCATGACGCCCAGATTCGTAGAAATTTTTAATCCCGAATTGATTGCCAAAGCCTCTTAATAGGTTAATGGCATCGGCGCTTGTGACATCTTTGGGCGGCGAAAAATGGTCGGCCACCAAGACGACTTTTTCTGCGTCAAACAGGCGGTCAACGCCCATCTTTTTTAATTGTTCGACGGTAATCGTGCCGCTTGTATCGTTAAGAAGCACCACGTCAGGGGTAAGAATCTCAATGTCTCCGCCACGGGCTTGCCGAGATTGAGCGTGTACCGCGAATATTTTTTCTGTCATCGTTAAGCCCATGACATCTCCTGGTTAGGCAGCATGAGGCCGTATCACTGCTGCCTGTGTATGAATGAGATTGACGCACAAAACCTCGCCTTTCTAGGCGGGCAGAATGTCAAGTATATTTGCATATTACTCACAAATGACTAGCAAACAATGAGCCCCGCACAATCCCTCCGTAAACGCCTCTTAAACCCTGAAATTATGGTGATTCCGGGCGGGGGCTCACCCATCGAGCTCAGGCAAATCGAAGCAGCCGGCTTTGAGGCTGGATACGTCAGCGGCTATGCCACCGCGGCAGCCCGTTACGGTGAACCAGATATTGGTCTGATTGCCTACGCCGACATTGAAGATTCAGTGCACGCGATTCGACGCGTCACGACAATCCCCCTGATTGTTGACTGCGATACCGGTTATGGCGATGTGGCAAACGTGGTGCGCACTGTCAGAGGCATGGAGTTGCTAGGCGTAGCAGCGGTTCAACTTGAAGATCAAGCCTGGCCCAAGCGCTGCGGGCATATGGATAACAAGATTGTTGAGTCACGCGAGATTGCCGTCAGAAAAATCCGCGCGGCGGTCGCGGCACGTAACAACCCAGAGACACTGATCGTTGCGCGTACTGATGCAAGAGGCCCACTGGGGATAAAAGAGGCGCTCGAGCGTTGTATGTTGTTTAAAGAGGCTGGCGCAGATATTCTGTTTGTGGATGGCCCTCAATCTCTTGAAGAGCTTGAACAGATCGGCCGCGAACTACCAGGCCCGTTACTGGCCAATATGTCTGAAACCGGCTTAACGCCGTTGCGCTCGGCAACAGAGTTACAACAAATGGGCTACGCGATTGCGTTGTTTCCGAGTAGCACCGTCAGACTCACCATCAAAACTGTCGATGATTTTTTAACTGACTTGAAAAAAACCGGCGACTCGCGTGCTTGGGTAGATAAGATGGCATCTCTTGAACAAACGAACAATGCCTTAGGGTTAAACAAGATTCGCAGCTTTGAGCAAGAACTGCTTTCGAAAGAGAAAAATCACTGAGGTTGAATTTTGGCATTCGTCACATAACGGCCCCATAATTGGTATTGGTCACTCACAAAGCTTTTGAAAGCGGCATCAAAGAGAGGGTCAACCTCCATGCCTTGATTTCGAATTTTTTCGCGCACGTCAGACGACTGTAGTGCTGCCTTAAGCTGAGCTTCCCACCATTTTGCTGCCTCCGGCTGCAGACCAAGAGGCCCAGATACACCGATCCACCCGGCTAGTTGCGCATTGGCCAAACCCAACTCAAGTGTCGTAGGCACATCAGGCAAGAGACCAGATCTTTTATCCGACATGACCGCTATCGCGTTTAATTTCTTCGCACCAATTTGAGGTAACAAGGCCCCTAAATCCGCTGCTACAAAATCAATCTGCCCACCTAGCAAATCCGTCACAGCAAGAGGTTGGCCCTTGTAAGGTATGCCACGCGCCTCTATCTTGGCCGCATCACTAAATACTGCAGCGGCGACTTGTCCGGTTCCGGAGCCATACCCATAAGTTAAATCTCCAGGCTTCGCTCGTGCGCGTTCGATGAGGGCTTTGGCATCACCAAAGCTTGAAGCTCTGGTAACAACGGCGATATCAAATTTCACCATGCGACCAATATGTGTCAAGTTTTTATCCAAATCCAATTTTTGAAGCGATTGCATCAAGTGAGGGCCGGATGAATTCGTGGCGCTTGAACTGGGCATTAACGTGTAACCATCAGGCGCAGACTTTGCAACAGCATCAGCACCAATACTGCCCAGTGCACCAGGCTTATTTTCAACGATGATCGTTGCACCTGTTCGAATACGAATTTCGTCAAGAACGGTGCGAGAAATATTATCGATACTACTGCCCGCAGGAAACCCCACAACAAAGTGAATAGGCTTAACTGGATAAGTCTGCGCCGAAACTGTCGAAGAGATCAAAAAAATCATCAGACTGGTAAAAATTTTCTTCATATCTGATCCTTTATCGAGGTTTTGTTCATTTAAGAAAATTCTAAGCTTTCGAAATAAACTCTTTGGTATGCTCACCAAGATTTGGGGCATGTCTTTGAACACTAGACGGTGTCTTTGAAAAATATATTGGAAGCCCTGCTTGTATTAAGCTTCCCTCTGTTGGGTGCTCGACTGAGTGCCAAAAATTGATCTGATTCAAGTGAGGATCTTTTAACAGATCATCGATTGAGTTGACCGGTGCAAAGGGGATATCTGCAGAAATTAAAATTGAGGTCCACTCAAGATTAGTCTTAGCAGTTAATGCCTCTTCGACGTACTGATACAGCAAGTCATAATGCCCACTTCGAGCTTCTGCAGTTTTAAATTTTGCATCGTCTGCCAACTCTGGTTTGCATGTTAATTCAAAAAACCGCCTCCATTGTGCGGCGGTATAGGGCACCACGCTCATATATCCATCTTTGGTTTTGAAGGGGCGACGATATTGATTCAGCAGGCGCGCGTAGCCGGCCTCGCCGATTGGTGGCGCGTAAGTTCTGCCCGCCAAATGCTCTACACACATAAATGACACCATGCACTCAAACATGGGAACTTCGATCGCCTGGCCAACGCCCGTATTTGAACGAGAATATAAGGCGGCTGTAATTGCTTGGGTCACGTACAGCCCAACAACTTTATCGGCAACCACTGAATTGACAAACCTTGGCGGTTCGCTTCCGGCCGCCCCCTGTATCCAAGCTAACCCTGAGGCTGCCTGTATCGTATCGTCAATCGCGGGCCTACCAGCGTAGGGGCCTTTTTCAGAGTATCCATAGCACGAGCAATGAATCAAATGTGGAAACTCTTTTAATAAGGATTCAGCATCAATTCCAAGACGCCTCATCGCAGGGGCGCGCATATTTGAAACAAAAACATCCGCCGTACTGATCAGTTCTTTTAGGGCGCGAAGCCCCTCTTCTGTTTTGGCATCAAGGACCACGCTACGCTTGTTTCGATTCAAGTTAAGGTGCGCATGGCTCATGCCAGGATTGCGTTGGGGCATCGCATGCCGAAAAACGTCGCCCTCTTTTGACTCGATCTTGATGATATCTGCGCCCATATCACCAAGCATTTGGGTAGCCATGGGCCCCATGCCAACAGCGGTCATATCAATAATGCAAACCCCGTCCAATGCGCCAGCCATCACGACCCCCTATCCAACAAATATTGTGCCCAGCAAACACATACTACTCAATCTTTCGGTGAAAAAAACTTTAATCGCTCTTGAAATATTAAAAATGAATCCTTAAATACTGATCGTCTGGGTGCCTTTGGGGCTCAGCAAAAATCAACTTGCTTAAATTTAAGGAGAAAACGATGTCTTATCCCTTTGGTAGAAACGTATTATTAAGCTCTGTCGGTTTTGATCGTCTCATTCATGCCATTGAAGAAATGAGCTCTGGCGAAACGCTTAACAAAGCTCAAAGCTATCCCCCCTATAACATTATCAAAAAGAATGAGCGTGACTACGCGATTGAGATCGCCGTCGCTGGATTTAAAAATGATGAAATTGATATTACCGCCACGGGTAATAAATTAACCGTTGTTGGCAAAGTCAAGACTGAGCAGACTGGTGAATACCTGCATAAAGGGATTGCAAACCGAGACTTCAGTCACGACTTCACTCTG
>CALCPT010000613.1 GCA_937897265.1 uncultured Alcaligenaceae bacterium | reverse complement strand
CGCTGCCACCAGCGCATTGCCATTGACCAGGCGATTGATCGCGCCCTCAAGGCCTTGCCCCAGTTTTTATCGGGCGACATGGAACAAGCGACGCGCCTGGTACACACCAGCAAGCCGCCACGGCCAGGCAAACCCAAACCTGAAGCGCCCGCAGTCAGCGACACGTGATACGCTCGAGCCCGCTCCGCCTTTCAAGGGGCAAGGGGGAATCCTGTTGAAAAAAACAAGCATTCAAGCCTTGTTCACGATCGCTGGCTTGACTTTGACGCTCGGCGTCCAGGCTCAAAGCATTTATCGCTGTGGCAGTGTCTACAGCCAGATACCCTGCCCGGGTGGTGAACCCTTGAATTTGAATGACCCACGCCAGCCCGACCAAAAAACTTGGCGGCTTGTTCATAGACGGCATCGCTTGGCTCGCCATTGGCAAGCGACTCTTTTGCCAGCTGATGTAAGGTGCTTTGCTCAGCGGTCATATTGGGCGGCATTTGGCCGAGCGCCAATGCTTTGATGATGCCGTCGGCCAAATCGGTCGTGGTGCGGGCGATGCGCTCGTGCGCAAACCATTCGTACTGGCAGTTCCAGTGACGTGCAACAGTCAACACAATCAGTTCGATTTGAGCCAGGCTTAAAGAGTTGCCGTAGCGCAGGTGTTCACCTAACTGCTGCACGCGATTGGCGAGTTCGGGGTTATGAATCAACGCTAAAAACGGGCCGCGAATGCCGCCACGTGGGCCGCCAGTAATGGCTGCTGCCACTTCTTTTTGACGGGGGCTCATTTCTTCAGGGGTCAAAACCGGAAAGCGGACGGGTTGAGCTTGGCTCATGGTGGTCTCCAGAATACAGTTGTGGTTTGGTATCAACGTAATGCTGGGCAAGCTTTGTGTCAAGCGATCAAGAGGTGATGGCCACTTAGCTCGCGATCCTTTCTAGATGCAGGTCAGTCAACGGCCTCGGAGTCGGCCTCGAATGGAAAACCAACCGTCACAACTGGAACTTGCTGAAATTAGCGCTGCAGTAGATTACAGTAGCAAGATCGTCCTCGCGGTAAAGGACGGATTTGACGCACATAGCGATCAAAAACAACAAGACCTTGCATCACCGAGACAGCCATGACCCCGTACGCCAGTTTGTTTTCTCCACTTGAACTAGCAGGCAGACGCTTGCGTAATCGGATTGTGCATCCGTCGATGACCACCGTGACCGGTGCCGACGGGCGTGCCACTGACCGACTGATTCAGTATCACCTGAATCGCGCCCGTGGTGGTGCGGCGATGTTGGTGACTGAGCCTCTTGCGGTGGCGCCGCATCAAAAGGTCGCGACTCGTGTGCGTGCCTGGAACGCGCATGCCGAAGAGAGCCTGTCACGCTGGGCCAAAGCGGTTGAGGCGGAAGATTGTAGGCTGATTGCGCAAATACAAGACGCTGGTCGCGGGCGTCATGCCCCCGGTAGAAATTACGAAGCCATTGGCGCTTCGCCTTTACCGGATGATATTAGCTGGACCATGCCGCATGTCTTGTCTGCCGACGAAATCTCGACCTTGCTTGGTCATTTTGTTGAGTCAGCCGCGCGCGTGAAGCGTTGTGGCTTTAGTGGGGTTGAATTTTCGGCTGGCCACGGGCACTTGTTTCATCAATTCATGTCGGCCTATTCAAATACGCGCACCGATGCTTATGGTGGCAGCTTTGAAAACCGCATGCGCTTGGTGCTTGAGATGATCAAGCTCGTGCGCGAGCGCGTTGGGACCGATTTTATTTTGGGCGTTAAGCTGCCGAGTAACGATGGCATCGCAGGTAGTATTGATCACGCTGCGGCCGCACAGATTGCGACCTGTGTGACGCAAACTGGCTTAATCGATTACGTTTGTTTTGCGCAGGGCGCACATGCCAGAACGCTCGAACTGCATATCCCTGATGCCAATAAAGAGCGTAATCCTTATGCCTCGACACTGAAGGCTTTAAAGGCGTCGGTCGGCAAGGTGCCGGTGATGGCATTGGGTCGTATTAATGACCCCGCGCAAGCAGATGCCATCATTGAACAGGGCGAGGCTGAGTTGGTGGGGATTGGACGAGCACTGATCACGGATGCGGCCTGGTCGCGCAAGGCGCAATTGGGGCAAGCGTCGCGGATTCGCTATTGCGTCGGTGGCAATACCTGCTGGAAAACAATCGTGGCTCACGCACCAATCGCTTGCGATAACAATCCGCGCGTGGCGATGCCAGATGAGCTGGACGAGGTATTCACGCCGGCCACCGTTAAAAAACGGGTGGTGGTGGTGGGCAGCGGTGTTGCTGGGCTAGAAGCGGCTTGGATTGCGGCTGCACGTGGGCATCACGTGACCTTGCTGACGCGAGCATCAGAGGTGGGTGGCAAAGTGCGTCAACTGGTATCTCTGCCCGGCGGCGAAGATTTGAGCAGCATTTACGATTATCAGTATGTTGAAGGGGCGCGTGTAGGCGTTGACTATCAACTCAATCAAGACGCAACGCTCGAGAAGATTTTGCACTACAAGCCTGAGTCGGTGGTGCTTGCTACGGGCTCAACAATGATTTGGCCGCGCATGTTGCCAGAGACCTTGCGCCAAGAAGGTTGGATCCCAGATTTACGTCGCGCGATGAGTGAACTTGAAGGTGTGACACAGCGCCAAACAGGAACCGCGGTGATTCTGGATATGGATCACACCGAAGGCACTTACGCTGCCGCCGAACGCCTGCACACTTTATTTGATCGCGTCGTTGTGATGACCCCGCGCGCAACGATTGCCGATGAGGTGGCGCTTGTGACGCGTCAAGGGATCTATCGCCGCTTTCA
This sequence comes from uncultured Alcaligenaceae bacterium, assembly GCA_937897265.1. Taxonomy (GTDB): domain Bacteria; phylum Pseudomonadota; class Gammaproteobacteria; order Burkholderiales; family Burkholderiaceae_B; genus Zwartia. The sequence goes on along the minus strand of CALCPT010000613.1, from coordinate 5,878 downwards.
TGAAAAAGATATTGATGTGCTCTATGCGGTCGAACCGCGCTGGACCGACACCTTTGAAAATGAAGCGACACTGCAGTACGTCAGTATTTATGGCGGCGCTTTAAAAGGTATCGAAAACGTTGCGTTCTTTGCCTACTCAACACCCAGACAACCTAATGATGAGTTGGCGTTACCGCTTAAAGCCGCTGGCGTTGAGGTGCATGTAATTGGCGATTGCCGTGCGGCAAGAAATATTCTTGCCGCAACCGCCGAGGGCGACGCCATCGGGCGCGCGCTGTAAGGCCTTACGCCGTTACCGGTGGGCGCACTGTAATCGAGTGTGCTGGCCGATCGGCGGCATATTGAGTCGGCCGCCAGTGCAGGGTACGTAACTCGCCAAACTCGTGTGGCAGGCGCTGCCAATGATCGCCGCCATCCGTGCTGCGAAACAGTTGCCCCAAGTTTGTATAGGTAAACAATAATTGTGGAGCGTGTGGGTGAGTCGCTACCGCCCAAGGGGTGCTATTTAAATGCCCGGGCAAAGTCAGCTTGTGCCACGTATCTCCATAATCCTGACTGCGCCACAATTGCCCTGTGTTGCCCGGCGGGCCATTACCGTTGGTTAAAAATATGACTGAATCGTCGCCAGGCTGCACCGTGATCCCGCGTGTGTATTGCCAAGGCGAGTCGAGCAACACAAACACCCAGGTCTCGCCGTTATCAACGCTTCGATGTAAGCCGCGGTTGGTGGTGGCGTAAATGATTTTTTGCCCAGAGGCATCGTGCACAATCGCGATGCCATGCATATCGCAGGATACAAGCCCCTCAGTTTTAAGCTGCCAAGTATTGCCGCGATCGAGGCTGCGATAGACACCACCGATTTCAACGACGGCCCAGATGGTGTTGTGCTCAAGAGGATCAAACAAGATCTGAGTGACCCGTGTGGGCCCCATGTTGATCTCTGAAAATTTTTGAATGCCAGGCGCTGGCAACTCGTGCCAAGTCAGCCCGGCATCGGCCGAACGATAAAACGCTGCCGGGCGAGTGCCGGCATAGAGTACCCGCGCATCGTCTGGATCTTGCGTCAAAGCCCAGATGTCAGTCATCGGTGAGGCAAGCGCAGTCCAGCGAGTGGTGCGTTCGTCCCAGCGAAACAAGCCCATGTCTGTGCCGGCGTACAGCAGGTTTGGGTCGGACGGATGCGAGCTGAAGGACCAGACCCGCGCCTCAAGATACATGCCAGAATGACTGTTTGGGTGTACCCAGGTTTGCCCAAGGTCATTGCTAAACCAGGCCGAGTGCCCGGCGGTGCCTGCATAGACTTCAATCTGACTCGTCATGGCGTCTTGCTGCTAGCGTCCAACAAACACCGGCGCACGCTTTTCTAAGAACGCCCGTTGTGCTTCTTTGGCATCTTCGGTTTTTGCGATCGCTGCAGTCATATCCTGCTCATAGCGGTAACCATCACGCAAGCTCATGTCTTCGATCGCGTTAAGTGTTTGCTTGGCCAGGCCCACTGACAAGGGGCTCTTGCTGGCAATGTTATTTGCTAGTTCAAGCGCGGCTGGCATTAAACCCTCTGGTGTTGTGACTTGTAAAACGACACCCAAGCGATAGAGTTCGTCGGCTTGCACGCGATACCCAGTAAACATCATGCGTCGCAGCATGCTGTGCGGAAACAAGCGCGCAGCATGGCTACCACCACCCAAGAGGCCAACGTCAATCTCTGGTAGGGCTAGGCAGCCTTTTTCTGAGGTGATCAACATGTCGGCAGAGGCGGCAATCGCTAAACCTGCACCGAGCGCTGGGCCGTTCAGAGCAACGATCACGGGCTTGGTGCATTCACGAATCGCGTGAAAACATTCGCGCGTGCGACGTGAGTGCGCAGGTAAATCGCCAGGCCCTTTGATCACAGAGGCGCGACCTTTCAAGTCAGCACCCGCACAGAATATTTTGCCAAGGCCAGTCAGTACAACGGCGCGCACCTCAGGGATTTCAGAAATGTAGTCAAGCGCTGCGGTAATCTCGTCGCTCAGCGTGCGTGACAGTGCGTTGACCGGGGCATTGTTCATGCTGAGAACCGCCACATGGCCGATCAGCTCGTATTGAAGTTGGGTGAAGTCTTGCATATAGGTGATGTCCCTGAGTTTGATTATTCTGTACTTAAACACCATTAGAATACAGAAAATGCAACGACATTGAAGCGCGTGAACCCTCAGCCGAGGCTTGCGACGCAACCATTAAAAATTTAGGGACAATAAATCATGCTAAAGGCGTTAAGTTTGGTCGTGCTGGCGACCGTGATGACCCCTGTTGCGCTCGCACAGACGGCAGCTTACCCAACGAAACCGATTCGCTTGATCGTACCGTTTGCGCCAGGTGGGGCGGCAGATCAGACTGCGCGTTTAATCAGTGACCCGATGAGCAAAGAACTGGGCCAACCGATTATTGTTGAAAACAAGCCCGGTGGTGGGGCCACGGTCGGTGCCGCGCTAGTGGTGAGTTCAGCACCCGATGGCTACACCGTGCTCTACACCACGCCAGGCCCGCAGATTATCAACCCGTATTTGATGGCGAAACTGCCCTACAACCCGGATAAAGATCTGATCCCTGTGTCGCGCGTGGCCTGGTTTCCGAATGTGCTGGTGGTGGCACCCAAGCTACCGGTTAACACCGTGCAAGAATTGATTGAATATGCGCGTAAGAATCCCGGCAAAACAAATTTTGGCAGCTCGGGCATTGGCGCGAGCACCCATTTGTCGGGTGAGTTATTCAAATCCATGGCAGGGGTCGACATCACCCATGTGCCCTACAAGGGTTCAGGGCAAGTGATTCAAGATCTGCTGGGTGGCAATGTGCAGATGGCGATCGATAGTTTGTCGGTGTACATCGGGCAGATCAGGTCTGGCAACTTGCGCGCCTTGGGTGTGGCAAGCCCCGAGCGTTCGCCCTTGCTGCCAAACGTGCCAGCGATTGCCGAAGAGTTGAAGGGCTATGAAGCGGTGGCCGTGAATTACTTATCGGTGCCAGCAAGCACCCCCCGCGCGGTGATTGATCGGTTAAATGCAGCGTTGCGCGTGGTGATTAACGAGCCTGCTATGCAAGAGCGCATGATCACGGGTGGCATGATTCCAAAAACCAGCACACCCGAAGAGATGGCGGCCGAGATCGAGGTTGAGCGCATCAAATGGAAAAAAGTGATCGCTGAGTCGGGCGCAAAAGCGGAATAGTTGCTGCAAAACCCGGTATTACGCCGTAACGCTGAAACGGTGTTCGAACCTCGGTCTTAGGCCTTAGCGCCGACCAGGCACCCCAAAGCGCACCCTTGAGCGGGGCGCTGGGGCCTTGTCCAACGACTCAAAACTCGGGTGCAAACGCCAAATAAGGTGCCAAAAAGACCAGAATTAGGCCTGTTTTTGCCTAAAACCCTCCAAATCCAAGAGTTCTGATTTTCTTGTAAGATGTCCAACATCGAAAATAAAAACACTTGGATTCTGGCAAGCTCTGCGTACCGGTCTCTGAGTCAAGCGTAATTCGGAGACCTTGCATGCCTAAGTTACCCCTCAGCCGGTTCACAGTGCTGGATTTGACGCGCGTTCGTTCTGGGCCAGCCGCAGTCAGACAATTTGCAGATTGGGGCGCAAACGTTATCAAAATTGAAGAGCCCGGCGATCAGCCGGATGACCGTCCAGGTGGCTCGTCACAATTTGCTGACTATCAAAATACTCATCGCAACAAACGCAGCGTCACGCTGAACTTAAAGCACCCTAAGGGTAAAGCGCTGTTCTTGAAGATGGTTGAACAGGCCGATGTGGTGATTGAAAACTACCGGCCAAACGTGAAGTTCAAGCTCGGCATCGATTATGAATCGCTGCGCAAGGTGAACAAGCGCATTATCTTGGCAAGTGTGTCGGGTTTTGGCCAAGATGGCCCTTACGTTGACCGGCCCGGTTTAGATCAGATCGCGCAGGGTTTAGGCGGGATTATGTCGGTGACGGGTGAGCCCGGCCGTGGTCCGATGCGAGCAGGTATCCCTGTGGCGGATTTGAGTTCGGGACTGTTCTGTGCGATTGGCACCTTGGTGGCCCTGCTTGAGCGAGAAGAGTCGGGCGAAGGGCAGTGGGTGCAATCCTCGCTGCTGCAGTCGCAAGTGTGGATGATGGATTTTCAGATCATGCGCTGGCTGATGAATAAAGAGATCCCAGGGCAAACAGGCAACGATCACCCAACCACGGCAGCCACCGGCGTGTACCCCACGGCAGACGGCTATATCAACTTGGCAGCGATGGGCACTGAGATGTTTATCAAGCTTGTGACGGCGATTGGTTTGCCAGAACTCGCCGAAGACCCGCGCTTTAAGTTGTTAAAGACACGCGGCCAAAACAGGCCTGCCTTGAATGCCGCGATCGCCGCGCGCACCAAGCAAGAGCCGACGGCACACTGGATTGAGTTGCTGAACAAAGCAGGCGTGCCCTGTGGCTCGATTAAGAATGTCAAAGAAACCATGGAAGACCCGCAGGTTGTGCATTTGGGAATGGCAAAAACCTTGCAACATCCAAACTTGGGCGAAATCAGCGTGGTGAATCACCCAGTGATTATGAGCCGTTCAAAGCGCGAGGTGTTTACAGCTGCACCTGATCGCGGCGAGCACAACAAAGAGGTCTATGCAGAATTTGGCATCGGCGCGCAAGAGGTTGATGCCTTACTGAAAGATGGCGCAATCTAACAGTGAGTCTTTTGATGGAGAGTCATGGTGAGTAAACCCTCTGTAACTGCAACGGTGTATACCGCGCGCAGACAAGCGTTTGTTGGGCGTGGCGCGGCAGCCACCAAACCATTAATTTCGAGTGGCCCGCCAAAGGCGATGACGGCGTTTGATAATTTGGGGCGCCCTGAAAATTTACCCGATGAAATTGCGCAGCAATTGAGAACGCGCATTTTGAATGAAAGCTTGGCGCCCGGGCAGCGTTTGCCAACCGAGCAAGAATTGGGCGCGCAGTTTGGCGTTAGCCGAAATGTTGTGCGTGAGGCGATTGCGCGACTGAAATTGACCGGGCTGGTTGAAACACGCCACGGTGTCGGCACGTTTGTCTGTGCGGATTTGGCCATGCGACCGTTTGAAGTGTCGCACGATGATCTGATGGATTTGGCGCAATTGATTCATGTGCATCAACTGCGCGTTGAAATTGAGTCGGGTGCAGCAGCGCTTGCCGCGACGCATCGTACCAAGGCCCAACTCGATATCTTGCAACAAACCTTAAAGCGCGTCGAGCAGGCCTCGGCCGATTGGCAGGTGGCCGCACACACGGCGGTCGATTTTCACTTGGCGGTTGCGCACGCAGCCAACAATCCTTACTTTGTGCGAATCATGGGACACTTAAGCCATGTGATTCACAATGCCGTACGTACGTTTCGTTTTAGAAATACCGGCACACCGCGAATTGATGAAATCGGTAACGAGCATGTGCTCATTGTCGACGCCATCGCTCGTCAGGATTCGGCCGCAGCGCGTCACGCCATGAGAACCCATTTAGATAACGCCATGGCACGTTATCGCAAATTACTAGGAGACCTTTGAAATGACCATCACAAGACTATTGCAAGGCGAGATTACTGACAGCTTGATCGTTGAAAAACGAGGCGCAGCAGGTTGGATTACGTTTAACGACCCAGGTCGTCACAACGCAATGTCGTACGACATGTGGGTGGCAGTCCCTAAAGCGATCAAATTATTTGAAGCTGACGACGAGATTCGCGCCATTGTGTTGACAGGCGCTGGTGGTAAGGCGTTTGTGAGCGGTGCCAATATTTCTCAGTTTGAAAAATTGCGTACCGGTGCCGATGCGGTGGCTGAATATGAGCGCGTGGGCGAAGAAGCCCAGGGCGCTTTGTACAACAC